>JAVHWG010000318.1:0-6309 GCA_032159965.1 Mycobacterium sp. | reverse complement strand
ACGGCCTCGATGTCCTCCCGGTACCGGCCACGAGCTACCGAGCGCAAATCGGCGAGTGCTGCAGATAGCTCGTCGCGACAGGCGGCGCGGTCGGTCGGTCGCGAAATGCTCAGCACCCGTGCGCAATCGCGCAACACCCGCATTGCGGGCACCCTCATGTCCGCCAGTGCGCCGCCCGCATTCTCGTCGACACGATCGGTCACCCATTCCAAGTCGTCCACGACGCGCACCAGCGCGCGACTGCCGGCGGATAGTCCGACCGGCCGGAAGTCGGCGCCGAGAAAGTTCGCGCGCAGTGCGTTCATGGCCGCCGTCACCTCGGCCGCGGACGCTTTGCCGTCGAGACGGGCCGCCAGCGTGGAACACACCTGCGCTGCATGACGGCGAAGCTCGTCGTGGTGACGCGGCGGTAGAAAGAACAGCGACGCCGGCACGCAGATCGCGAGCGCGATGAACCATCCCGCGAGCCGCTCGTCGATCGGTCCCGGCGGAGTGCAGGCGGGCAGCACGAACGTCAGCAGCGTGGCGCGTTGACCGGCGGCGAGGCTTTCGCTGAGCACCCCGGTGAACATCACCGCGACACCGAGCACGAACATCGTCGCCACCGCGAGCCAGGGGGTCGGGGACACCAATGTCCCCAAGATGATCAACACGGCGCCGTTGACTCCGATCCCCGCGTACGCCAGCGCCCGGTTGGCCCGGCTCCCGGGGAAGTCGGCGAGCACCATCAGCGCGAACGATCCGAAGATCGTAAAAAGAAGGGTTTGAGACGCCCCGATCCGGAAGCTCACGGCCGCGGCTATCGGTACGACGATGGCCGCGCGCACGGCCCGACGCAGACCATCGCGCTCGGGATCGCGGGTGATGAGCCGCTTGCGCGAAGAACAGACGACCCTGATGAGCCGCTTGCGCGAAGAACAGACGGCGCCGATGAGGCGGTCCAGCGCGCGCCGCGTGAGGGCCCGCGGCGTCAGCATGCGCTGGATGCTAGCCCGGGCTCACGCCTGCCCGGGGACAGTCGAGAATCGGCCGGCATCCAGCGCGTCGACCAGCTGACCGGCGATCCACTCCAGCCCGGCCTTGTCTTTGGGCAGCGTGCTCTGCTCGTAGCCGACCAGCACGTAAACCGCCCAGTCGGCGAACACCTTGGCCGCCCGGTCGTCGTGCAGGATCTCCAGCGCGGACTCCCGCATGATGTCGTGGCGCTGTCGGTCGACCTCTGTCTGCACGGTGTGTACCACCGGATCCAGGCTGCTCCAGGTGCGGATCGCGGCCTCCGCGCCGTGCGGCAGGTTCAGTGCGTTGTAGATCAACTGATCGATCCGCCGTCGGGGATCTGACTCCTTGAGGCTGTACTCGACCAACTCGGTCGTGCTGGCCCGCTTCCAGTGGTCGACGAGTCCGTAGGTGTAGGCCGACCAGTTGCTGAAGTAGTGGTAGAACGACCCGGTCGTGACGCCAAGCCGGCTGCAGACCTCGGCCAGCTTCAGCCCGCTGTAGCCCAGTTCCGAGAGGACCTCTAGGCCCGTGGCGAAGTAGGCCTCCGGAGACAGCGAGGTCGTCATGGCTGGGAGATTATCCGAAAATCGTGCCCGGTAATCGTCGACGGATTGCCATCCACCAGCTACGAACCTGCACGGCGATTGACCCATCGGTAAATCGCATGTCAATACAGGGGTAAATGTAAAAGAAGGTATGACACAATGCGCAAGTGCCAAAGGCATCCAGAGGCCCAGGACGGCCCCCCGCAGCGAAGGCAGCCGAGACGCGTGATCGCATTGTGCGGGCAGCTCGGGAGGTTTTCAGCGAACTCGGCTACGACGCCGCCACGTTTCAGGAAATCGCAGTGCGCGCCGATCTCACCCGTCCCGCAATCAATCACTATTTCAAGAGCAAACGGGTGCTCTATCAGGAAGTGGTCGAGCGAACCAATGAAATAGTCGTTGCGCTCAGCGTCAAAAAAGCGTTCGAGTCCCCTACATTGCTGGGCCAGTTGGACGCCTTCATCGACGCTGCCGTGGGCGCGGACTTCGGCGATCGGTCCGCGGCGGCGTTCCTGGTCACGTCCGTGATGGAGGCGCAGCGGCACCCTGAGCTTCGCGACGACCAGCACGACGCGTTGCTCGCGACCCGCTCGTTCCTCAACTGGGCGATCACCGGGGCGATCGAGCGCGGAGAGCTGACCACCGATACCCCCGTCGCGCCGCTCGTCGAGATGATGACGGCGATGCTGTGGGGGATCGGGTTCTATGCGGGTTTCGTCGGTGGCCACACCGAGCTGAAAACAATCACGGACGAGTTCAAGCAACTCCTGCTGGGCAAGCTCTGGGACTGGCGGTCCTAGTCAGCGCAGCCCGCATGCTTCCCGGTGATCTGCGGCACATCAGCGCATAGCTAGCCTAACTTTTTGTGTAGGCTGGCTATGAAATAGCTCTTGACGCGCGATAAACCCGAGAGGCCGCAATCACATGCGCACCGACAATGACACGTGGGACATCGCCACCAGCGTCGGCAGCACCGCCGTGATGGTGGCCGCGGCCCGAGCAGCGGAGACGGCGAAGCCGGATGCCCTGATCAACGACCCGTTCGCGCAGATCCTCGTCGAGGGTGTTGGCGGCACGGGCATCTGGCAGTACATGCTCGACGACACCATCCCGGCCAAACTGGCCGATGCCGACCCCGAAGCGGCCCAGATATTCGAGTACATGCAGACCTATCAGGGTGTGCGGACGCACTTCTTCGACGCGTATTTCGCCGATGCGGTGGCGGCAGGGGTCCGTCAGATCGTGATCCTGGCGTCGGGCTTGGACGCGCGCGCGTATCGGATCGATTGGCCGGCCGACACCGTGCTCTTCGAGATCGATCAGCCGAAGGTGTTGGAATACAAGGCCGCAACGCTGGATGCCCACGGTGCACAGCCGTCCGTGCAGCGCCACGAGGTCGCGATCGATCTGCGGCAGGACTGGCCAGCAGCGCTTCGCGACGCGGGGTTCGACCCGACGCAGCCCACCGCGTGGCTGGCCGAGGGTCTTCTGATGTACCTGCCCGCCGAGGCGCAGGACCGGCTGTTCGAGCAGATCACCGCGCTCAGCGCACCGGGCAGCCGGATCTCGGTCGAGACCGTCGGCCAGCAGGCTCCCGAGCGGCGTGAGGAGATGCGGGAACGGTTCGAGCGGATCGCCGATCAGGTCGGCATCCCGAAGGCGATGGACTTCTCGGACCTCACCTACGACGACCCCGACCGCGCCGACGTCGCGGAGTGGCTCGACGCGCACGGATGGCATGCGGTCGCTGAGCCGTCGCACGACGTGCAGCGTCGCCTTGGCCGCCACATCGAACTGCCTCTGAACGACGGGGACGCGTTTTCGACGTTCGTGACGGCCGGGCGGCCGAGCAGCGACGGTAAGTAGCAGACTGCTCCCGTGGCCCGCACGGAGAACGACAGCTGGGATATCGCGACGAGCGTTGGCGCGACCGCGGTGATGGTCGCGCTGGCGCGCGCAGCCGAGACGAAGAGCCCGAATCCGCTGATCCGTGACGAGTACGCCGAAGTGCTGGTGTCGACGCCCGAACTGGCCGAGCTACGCGAGCGTCTCGACGCGATGTGGGCCAGCGCCGACGATGCCGGCGAGCAGCGCGCAATGGACTTCCAGCAGATGATCGACTACCAGGCTGTCCGGACACATTTCTTCGACGAGTTCTTCGCCGCGGCGATGGCCGAAGGCATCCGTCAGCACGTGATCCTCGCCTCGGGGCTCGATTCGCGGGCCTACCGCCTGACGTGGCCCGCCGGCACCGTCGTCTTCGAGATAGACCTGCCCGCGGTACTGGACTACAAGTTCAAGACACTGGCCGTCGCCGGAGCAAGCCCGTCGACAACTGTCCGTGACGTCGGCGTCGATCTCCGTCACGACTGGCCTGCCGCGCTGCGTGAGGCCGGGTTTGACGCCGACGCCCCGACTGTCTGGCTCGCCGAGGGACTGCTGCCGTTCCTGCATGGGGACGCGCAAGAGGCGATGTTCACCTCGATCAACGAGCTGAGCGCTCCGGACAGCCGCATCGCACTCGAGGTGTTCGGCGTCGACCGGGCCGCGCGAGCAGAGGTCCATGAGCGCTGGCAGCAGGCCCGGGCAGAGCGTGAAGCCCGCGGGGAGGACACGACATTCGACGTGTTGGACCTCTGGTACCACGACGACGAGCCACCGGACTGTGCAGAGTGGTTCACCGCGCACGGCTGGACCACGCAGGCCGTGATAACCCGTTCTGAGTTCGAGCGGCTCGGCCGCCCGCTGCGCGACGCACCCGGTGAAGACCCGGTGCCATTCCTGAACTCGTTCGTTACCGCCGAATTGCCTGCCCAACCGGTTGGTTAGGATCGCGGTGCAAGGCTGACCGTCAAGGAGGACCGGCCATGACCACCGATTCCGTCACTCGTCAGCAGTCCGAACCCGTACCACCGGTTCCTGGGATTCCTGAGACCGTTGCCCGGCTGCGCAAGACGTTCGCCGCGGGTCGCACGCGCAGCATCGACTGGCGCAAGGACCAGCTGCTCAAGCTCGAAAAGATGATGGTCGACGAGGAATCGGCCATCGCCGACGCACTCGCCGACGATCTCGACCGCTCGCCGTTCGAGGCCTGGCTCGCCGACTCCGCGAGTACCGCGGGGGAGGCCCGGTACGCAGCCAAACACGTCAAGCGCTGGGCCCGCCGCAAGTACCGCCGCCTTGAGCTTCCGCAGCTTCCCGGCCGCGGCTTCATCGAGTACGAGCCGTACGGCACCGTGCTGATCATCGGCGCCTGGAACTACCCGATCTACCTGACGCTGGGGCCGCTGGTCGGTGCTATCGCGGCGGGAAACACCGTGGTGCTCAAGCCGTCCGAGATCGCCGCCGCGTCGTCGCGGCTGATGGCTGAGCTGGTGCCCAAGTACCTCGACACCGATGCGATCACCGTGGTCGAGGGAGACGGCGCGGTCAGCCAGGAGCTGATCGCGCAGGGCTTCGACCGGGTGATGTTCACCGGCGGCACCGAGATCGGCCGCAAGGTCTACGAAGGCGCCGCCCGCCACCTCACGCCGGTCACGCTTGAACTCGGCGGCAAGAGCCCGGTGATCGTCACTGAGGACGCCGACATCGACGTCGCAGCCAAAAGGATCGCGTGGATCAAGTTGATGAACTCCGGGCAGACCTGCGTCGCGCCGGACTACGTGATCGCCGACGCAAAGATTCGCGATGAGCTCGTCGGCAAGATCGGTGAGGCGATCACCGCCCA
Source organism: Mycobacterium sp. (assembly GCA_032159965.1). Classification (GTDB taxonomy): domain Bacteria; phylum Actinomycetota; class Actinomycetes; order Mycobacteriales; family Mycobacteriaceae; genus Mycobacterium. The sequence continues at coordinate 1,038 of JAVHWG010000318.1, read as the reverse complement.
AGCCGCAGGCGAAGATGGCAAGCGGATCGTCAACCAGCGTCAGTTCGACCGGCTGGCGGGCTATCTCGCCGCCACCAAGGGCACCGTTGCGCACGGCGGCGGATCGGACGCGTCGAAGCTACGGATCCAGCCGACGATCGTCCTCGACCCCGATCCTGACGAGCCGATGATGACGAACGAGATCTTCGGCCCGATCCTGCCGGTCGTGACGGTCCAATCCCTTGACGAGGCAATCAGTTTCGTCAATGCGCGCCCGAAACCGCTGTCGGCCTACCTGTTCACCAAGGCGAAGCGCGTCCGCGAGCGAGTGATCAAAGAAGTGTCTGCGGGCGGAATGTTGGTGAACCACTTGGCTTTCCAGGTGACCACCGCACGGCTGCCCTTCGGTGGGGTCGGTCCCTCCGGGATGGGCGCCTACCACGGCAGGTTCGGCTTCGAGGAGTTCAGCCACAAGAAGTCGGTACTGACCAAGCCGACCCGTCCCGACCTGTCCGCGATGCTCTACCCGCCGTACACCGAACGTGCTTGGAAGATGGCGCGAAAGCTGTTCTGACGCGCCTGTTCACGTAGCCGGAATCCCGTACCACGAAAGGAAGCTCATGCCAGGAGTGCAGGACCGCGTCATCGTCGTTACCGGAGCAGGAGGCGGCCTGGGGCGCGAGTATGCGCTGACCCTTGCGAAGGAGGGCGCCAGCGTCGTCGTCAACGATCTCGGCGGAGCACGCGACGGCACCGGTGCCGGGCACTCGATGGCCGACGAGGTGGTCACCGAGATCAAGGACGCGGGCGGTCGCGCTGTGGCCAACTACGACAGCGTCGCCGAGTCCGAGGGCGCCGAGAACATCGTCAAGACCGCGCTCGACGAGTTCGGCGCCATCCACGGTGTGGTGAGCAATGCGGGCATCCTGCGCGACGGCACCTTCCACAAGATGCCTTTCGAGAACTGGGACTCCGTACTGAAGGTGCACCTGTACGGCGGCTACAACGTCCTTCGCGCCGCGTGGCCGCACTTTCGCGAGCAGAGCTACGGGCGGATCG
>JAVHWG010000313.1:0-13860 GCA_032159965.1 Mycobacterium sp. | reverse complement strand
ACTGCCATTCTCGCGAGGAACGCCGCCCCCAGGGCCGCCCCCTCCGACGCACCCGACACCTCAACGGGCAGCCCGGTCGCGTCGGCGATCGCCTGCATCCAGGGCTCCAGCCGGGTACCACCGCCGGCGGCGACGATGCGACCCACGCGTACTCCGCTCATGTCGATCAGCTGGCGCACCACGAACCCCGACGCCTCAAAGGCCGCGCGCCGCAACGATGCACCGTCGTGAGTGAGATCCAGCCCGTCCAGCACCGCACGCCGGCCCGGGTTGTGCAACGGTGTGCGCTCGCCGCGCACATAGGGCAACCACACCGGGACGCGTCGCGGATCGGTCAGCGCTGTATTGCCCGGGCTTACAAGCTGATCCGCCCAGTTGAGGAACAGTCCGCCCGCGTTGCTCGCGCCGCCGATCCGGCTCTTGCCCGAGAGGTGCGGAATGGTCCACAGGCCCGGTACCTGGTTCGCTGCGCTGGTCGTCACCCACACGATCAGCGTGGTCCCGCACACCACGAGCACGTCCCCGTCGTTGTCGGCGCCGGCGACAAGTTGCTCGCACAGCGCATCAATGGCGCCGGCCGCCAGCACAGTGTCGGTACCGTGCACCCGACCGACGGCTGCCCCCATCAACTCCGCTCTGGGCATTCGGTCCACCGACACTGAAAGCTGCGCACATTCCCGCTCACTCCAGCCCGTGCCGTCGAACACGGGGTAGGCGGTGCCGGCCGTGGCAACGTCGATCACGGCCTCCCCCGCCAGCGCGTAGTTCGCCACCGCTGGTGCGGGCCAGTATCCGGCGGCATCGGGCGCCCTAAGGGCTGTCCACCGCAGGAACTCGCCCATCTCGCCGGTCAGGAACGAGCCGGGCGTCACGTCGCCGCGACCGCGGGCATCGCCGTACAGCAGACCCGGCGAGACCGGACGCCCACCGTCGTCGACGGCGGTCAAGGAGGGGGCCATCGCCGAGACGGCGACCGCCAGCGCGTCGGGCCGGGCCAGCTGACGCATCGCCGACGACGGGCCCAGACGCCAAGCCTCGTCGGCGTCGTGCTCCAGGCGGTCGGGCTCTGGAACCCGCACCTGGTGCGGAATTCGCGCCCTCGCCACCACCCGGCCGTGTTCGTCGGCGGCCACGGCCTTGACCGCTGTGGTCCCGATGTCGATGCCGATTGTGACCTCGTCTGAAGGCGAACCTCGTGACACGGGCGTCACCGTACGCCAGCATGTGCAGATGTGACCCGACTTCGAGCGCTGGTGACCGCGCCGCTGCGCGGTCCCGGACTGGACAAGCTGCGGGAGCTGGCCGACATCGTCTACGACCCGTGGATCGACCAGACCCCGCTGCGCATCTACAGCGCCGAGCAGCTCGCTGAGCGGATCAGTGCAGAAGCCGCCGATATTGTTGTCGTGGAGAGTGATTCGGTCAACGGTCCGGTGTTCGACCTCGAACTGCGCGCGATCGCCTCCACCCGCGGCGACCCCAACAACGTCGACGTTGCCGGGGCGACTGCCGCGGGGATCCCCGTGCTGCACACGCCGGCCCGCAACGCCGACGCGGTCGCGGAGATGACACTCGCGCTGCTGTTCGCCGCGACGCGCCACGTCGTGAGCGCCGACGCCGACGTCAGAACCGGCCAGGTGTTCCGCGACGGCACGATTCCTTACCAGCGGTTCCGCGCGTGGGAGGTTGCCGGGCGGACAGCCGGGCTGGTGGGTCTCGGTGCGGTCGGACGCGCGCTCGCGTGGCGGTTGTCCGGGCTGGGCTTGTCGGTGATCGCCTCCGACCCCTACAACGACGAGGCCCACCACAGCCTCGACGAGCTGCTCGCCGCGGCAGACGTCGTCTCCCTGCACGCACCGGTGACCGATGACACCACCGGGATGATCGGCGCGGCGCAATTCGACGCCATGCGTGACGGGGTGGTGTTCCTCAATACCGCCAGGGCGCAACTGCATGACACGGATGCCCTTGTCGATGCGCTGCGCAGCCGAAAAGTCAGCGCCGCCGGCCTGGACCACTTCGTCGGGGAGTGGCTGCCGACGGACCACCCGCTGGCGGCGATGCCCAATGTCGTCCTGACGCCGCACATCGGCGGAGCGACGTGGAACACTGAGGCGCGGCAGGCGCGGATGGTTGCCGACGACCTGGAGGCGCTGCTGTCGGGCAGGACGCCCGATTACATCGTCAACCCGGAGGTGTTGACCGCGTGAGGTTCGTCGACAAGCCGGAGACCGCCGTGCTGGCCGCGGCGAAGGACATGCTGCGACGCGGACTCGTGGAGGGCACGGCCGGGAACATCTCCGCCAGGCGCGAGGACGGCAACATCGTCATCACACCTTCGTCGGTCGACTACGCCGACATGGAATTGGACGACCTGGTGCTGGTCGACCAGGACGGCACGGTGCTGGCAGCCAGGGAAGGCCGCGGGCCGTCGACCGAGATGCAACTGCACCTGGCCTGCTATCAGGCCTTCGACGACATCGGCAGCGTCATCCACAGTCACCCCGTCTGGGCGACGATGTTCGCGATCGCGCATCAGCCGATCCCCGCCTGCATCGACGAATTCGCCGTCTACTGCGGAGGCGACGTCCTCTGCACCGACTACGCCGCGTCCGGCACATCGGACGTGGGGACCAACGCAGTGAAGGCACTGCAGGCCCGGGCGGCGGCGCTGATCGCGAACCACGGTCTGGTAGCGGTGGGCGCGCGCCCCGACAAAGCCCTTCACGTGACGGCGCTGGTCGAGCGGACGGCCCAGATCGTCTGGGGCGCAAGGGCTCTCGGAGGTCCAGTGCCGATACCGGCGGACGTCAACCGCAATTTCGCCGGCGTGTACACGTATCTGCGCGCGAACCCGATGTAGCGAACACATCGACGTCAGAACCGGCGATCTCCCAGCCAGAGCACGTGAGCGCCGCTGAACGAACGCTCGGCCTGCGCGATGACGCCGGCCACCGAACGCGACACCAGGACCGCAACCGCGTCGGGCAACGACGCCGCGGCGGGTTGCGACGACGCCCGCGGCCTCAGAAAGTCCATCAACGACGAACCGGGGTAGTCGACGACGTTCACATCCTCGTCGACGTCGAGTCCGGCGAGGATCTTCGCCCGTGCGATCGCAGTCCGCAACCCGCCGAGCTCGTCGACCAGCCCGCGCTCCAGAGCGTCGGCGCCCGTCCACACCCGCCCGCGCGCAACCGCCTCCACATCCGCGACCGAGAGGTTGCGGCCGTCGGCAACCCGTTGAACGAAGTCGGTGTAGAACAGATCGGCCTCGGCTTCGACCTGGGCGTGCTGCTCAGCAGTGAACGGCGCATCCACCGACCATGCATCGGCATTCGCGTTGGTACGCACCACATCCGAGCCGACGCCCAGCCGCTCCTTCAGGCCACGGGCCACCAGTTTCCCGGTCACCACGCCGATGGAGCCGGTGATCGTGCCGGCGTTCGCGACGATCGCGTCGGCGCCCATCGAGACGTAGTAGCCGCCGGAGGCTGCGACCGCCCCCATCGACGCGACGACGGGCTTGCCCTCGCCGCGGACCCGCGCGACCTCTCGCCAGATCGTCTCCGAGCCGGTCACCGACCCCCCGGGACTGTCGACCCGCAGTACCACGGCGGCAACGTCGTCGGCGGCCGCGGCCTCGCGCAGGGCGGCCGCGATCGTGTCGCCGCCAGAGCTGTTGGACGCCAGCGGTAACGGGTTCGACCCACCGCGGCCGCTGACGATCGGCCCGGTGACGGCAACCAGTGCGATGGTCGGCTTTGCGTGGCGCCCCGGCAGTTTCGGGGTAGGAACCGAGCCGCGATGCGCAGCGGCGCGGGCGTAGCGGGCGAGGAACAGCCGCGGCGGCTCGTCTTCACCGCCCGCGCGCCCCTCGGTCCCGACCAACTCGGCGATGCGCGCATACGCCTCGTCGCGAAAGCCGATTCTGTCGACCAGCTTGCCGGAGACGGCGTCCTCGCGAAGCAGAGGTGCCCGGTCGGCGAGCGCGTCGACGTCTGCCACCTCGAGCTTGCGAGACTGGGCCACCGCCTGCCACACCTGACTGTGCAGACTCTCCACCAGGCGGGTGTCGGCTTCGCGGTGAGCATCCGTGTAGCCGTCCTGCGTGAATAGGTTTGCCGCAGACTTGTATTCACCGCGGGCGACGAACTGTGCCTCGACGCCGGCCTTGTCCAATGCGCCCCGCAGGAACAGCGCGTGTGCGGCGAATCCGACCAAGCCGACGGTGCCCGACGGCTGCATCCAGACCTCGCCGAACGCCGAAGCAAGGTAGTACGACAGCGTGCCGGGATACGTCTCTGCCCAGGCCAGTGAGGGTTTGGCCGCCGTGAACGCCGCAATCGCCTCACGCAGCTCCTGAACCGGCGCCGCCGGCGCTGCCGGAATCTGCACGCGGGCAATCAGTCCGCTGACGCGGGGGTCCTCGGCGGCACGATGAATCGCGGTGACGGCGTCGCGCAACAGGAGCGGTCTGCCGCCGCCGGAAATCAGCGCGAGCGGGTCGAAGCTGCTGGTCTCCGGCGGGGCCGCGAAAAGATCCAGTTCCAGCACACAGCCGTTCGGTATCCCCCGATGACGCGCGGTGTCCACTTTGCGGCCCACCGACCGCAGGTCGTCGAGGCCGGGAAGGCCGGGGAGGAAGTCCAACATCAGCCGAGCCTACAGATCAGCCCCCCGGCGATGAGTTTCCCCCGCGACGGCGGTCTTTACATCCGTGACCAGAACCAACCTCTCAATGTCCATTTCAGCGGACGGATATGTCGCCGGGCCCGACCAATCCGAGGAACATCCGCTCGGCATCGGCGGCGAGACGCTGCACCAGTGGCACATCGGCCCCACGAAGAGCCATCCGGTGAACCTTCAGGTTGTGTCGGACATGATGGACGGAATGGGGGCAACCATCATGGGCCGCAACATGTTCGGTCCGATTCGCGGTGAGTGGGACACTGACTGGAGGGGATGGTGGGGTGACGTCCCGCCGTACCACTGTCCCGTGTTCGTCCTGACGCACTTCGCGCATGAACCGATTCCCATGGACGGCGGAACCACGTTCCACTTCGTCACCGACGGGATCGAGGCCGCATACGAGCAAGCGCAGGCGGCTGCAGGCGGTGGGCCGATCTCCATTGCGGGAGGGGCCTCGTGCGCCCGGCAGGCGATCGCGGCCGGGCTGGTCGACGAGATCGACCTGCAAGTGAACCCGGTGATCTTAGGCGCGGGCGAGCGTCTGTTCGACGGGTTCGAAGCCGGCGTCCCTGCGCTGGAACTCGTCCGGGTGCTCGAGGCTCCTGGCGTCGCCCACCTTCGCTACCGGGTGACCCGGTGATCAATCGCCCCCGGCCAGCCACGCGCGGTTGCCGTAGTTGTCCAGATGTGCGACCTCCTCGACGGGTCTGCGGCTCGTCGGTCCGTAGCGCCCCCGCGGCCAGCCCAGCGGGACGATGCACACGGGCGTGACCGACAGCGGCAGTCCCAGAATCTTGCGGGCCGAGGTGACACTCCACAGTGGCAGCGTGATCAGCGAGGCGCCCAGATTCATCGCCCGTGCCGCTAGCAGAAGGTTCTGCACGCTCGGGTAGATCGACCCGAAGTATGACGACTCAGCCACGAAAGGTGACGGCAGGTAAGGCAATCGCATGCCGCCGCGTAGACACGGCACGACGAGGACGGGAATCTCCTCGAAGTGATCGATCTGCCATTGAGTCGCTTTGAGAATTCGGGTATTGGTCTCATCGCCGGCGGCCACCCGCTTGGCGATCCCCCCGTACAGCGACCACGCCTGCCGATACCGCCTGGCGAACTGCTCCTTCACGGCGCGGTCCTTCACCACGACGAACTCCCAGTTCTGTCCGTTCGATCCGGTGGGCGCCCGCAGCGCCAGCTCGATGCACTTCAGGACGACGGCGTCGTCGACCGGATCGGGAAGCACACGTCGGACCGCTCGCTGGGTCATCATTGCGTCGACCAGTGCCATGTTCAGCCGGGCGACAGCTTCGTCGACCGTCGGGACGGGATTCGGGGATTCGGTCATCTACAGAGGCTAAGTCCTGCGCCTATGTTGGTGGCGTGCGGTTCTCGATTTCAATCCCCCAGATGGCCATCGCCGGTTTCGACGCAGAGGGCACGAGAAGCTACCTCGAGCGCGCGGAAGAACTCGGATTCGAGGGCGCCTGGGCGCTCGAGGGAACGGTCGGCGAGGCGCCGATGATCGCACCGATGGAGCTGCTGGCGTGGGCGGCGTCGTGCACCACGCGGCTGCGGCTGGGGGTTGCCGTGCTCATCACGTCGCTGCACGATCCGCTGCAATTGGCTTCCATCGCAACGGCCGTCGACCAGCTCAGCCACGGCCGGCTGGACCTCGGCGTCGCGCCCGGCGGCGGCTCCCGGCCGTTCGCGGCGTTCGGTGTCGAGCGCAAGACTTTCATTCGGAGCTTCACCGAAGGGTTGGAACTGATGAAGGCCGCCTGGTCCGACGACCCGCGGGTGACCTTCCACGGTTCGTTCCGCGACGTGGACGATCTGCCCATCCAGCCCAAGCCGGTGCAACGTCCGCATCCGCCGATCTGGTTCGGCGGCACCGCGCCCAAGGCATTGGCCCGTGCGGTCCGATTGGGCGACTCGTTCCTCGGTGCGGGCTCGTCAAGCACCGAGACCTTCGTCGGGGTGGTCAAAGTGATCCGGCGTGAACTCGCCGAGCGAGGCAAAGAGAACTTCACCGTCGGTAAGCGCGTGTATCTGATGGTCGACGACGACGCCGAACGCGCCCGCGAGCGAGCGATGGCCGGGCTGGCGCGGATCTACGGCCCGAAGATGCCCGGGCTGGAAACGTTCCCGGTGTACGGATCGCCGGAGGACGTCGCGCGCGGGCTGCGCGCGGTGATCGATGCCGGTGCGGAGATGGTGCTGCTCAACCCGGTAGGACCGGACGTGCCCGAAAACCGTGAGCAGATGGAGCGTCTCGCGGCCGAGGTCATGCCGCAGCTCACGTGAGCGTGAAATGCCGCCGTCAACTGCCGTGAGTGTGCGAATTCATCCGCCTCACGCGGCGTTTCGCGGACGACACCGCACAGTCGCGAAAGGCGCCGGCGATGCGGACCGGGCTACGACAGCTCGGTGGCGGATCCTCCTGCTGCGGAGATCTTTTCCTTGGCCGAGCCGCTGAACTTGTGCGCGCTCACCGACACCTTGACCGTCAGCTTGCCGTCGCCGAGGACCTTGACGAGGGTGTTCTTGCGCACCGCCCCCTTGGCCACCAGCTCGTCGAGGCCGATCTCGCCGCCCTCGGGGAAGAGCCGGTTGATGTCGCCGACGTTGACCACTTCGTACTCGGTGCGGAACCGGTTGCGGAAGCCCTTCAACTTGGGCAGCCGCATATGAATCGGCATCTGGCCGCCTTCGAAGGTCGCCGGCACGTTCTTACGCGCCTTGGTGCCCTTGGTGCCGCGGCCGGCTGTCTTACCCTTGGAGCCTTCGCCCCTGCCGACGCGTGTGCGCTTGGTTTTCGACCCCGGCGCCGGTTTCAGATCGTGAAGCTTGATCGTCATGGTTTGGCCTTCTTCTCCGCGCGCGAGCGCTCATCGCCAACCTCTTCTACCTCAACGAGGTGATGCACAGCGTTGATCAGGCCGCGGGTCTGCGAGTTGTCCTCGCGGACAACAGAGTGCCGGATTCGCCTGAGTCCGAGCGTCCGCAGGCTTTCACGCTGCTTCCACCGGGCGCCGATAGTGCTGCGCACCTGAGTGATTCGAATGTCTGCCATGGTTATGCCGTTCCATCACGCGGGGCGGACGCGGCGAGCGCTGCGGCCTCCCGGCGCGCGCGCAACATGCTTGGCGGCGCGACGTCCTCGATCGGCAGACCGCGACGGGCCGCCACTTCCTCCGGACGCTGCAGCATCTTCAGCGCGGCCACAGTCGCGTGCACCACGTTGATCGCGTTGTCGCTGCCCAGTGATTTGGCCAAGATGTCATGCACGCCAGCGCATTCCAGAACCGCGCGGCACGCACCGCCGGCAATCACGCCGGTACCCGGGCTGGCCGGACGCAACATGACCACGCCTGCTGCCCTCTCACCCTGAACCGGGTGCACAATCGTGCCACCGATCAGCGGGACGCGGAAGAAGTTCTTACGCGCTTCCTCCACACCTTTTGCGATCGCGGCAGGAACCTCTTTGGCCTTGCCGTATCCGACACCGACCATGCCGTTGCCGTCACCGACGATCACCAGCGCGGTGAAGCTGAACCGGCGACCACCCTTGACCACCTTCGAGACGCGGTTGATCGTGACGACACGCTCGATGTAGTTGCTTTTCTCACCGCCGTCGCGGCCACCACGACCACCACGGTCGTCACGGCGTCCGCGGCCGTCGCGGCCGCCTCCGCGCTGATCGCGGCCATCGGTGCGGCTCTCCGCTGTTGCCGGCGGCCCGGCGTCAGGACCACTCGCCTGATCGGCCATCATGCAAACCTTCCGTTGTAAGTCATCATCAACTGCCCTGGTCGCTGTGCTCCAGCCGGCCCGGCTAGAACTTCAGCCCGCTCTCACGCGCGGCGTCGGCGAGCGCAGCGATCCGTCCGCCGTAGGTGTAGCCACCACGGTCGAAGACCACGGTCTCAACGCCTGCGGCCTTTGCCCGCTCGGCGATCAGCTGCCCGACCCGCACGCTGTGGGCCTTCTTGTCTCCATCGACGGCACGGACATCGGCTTCGATCGACGACGCCGCGGCCAGGGTGATGCCTTCGATGTCGTCGACCAGCTGCACGTGGATGTGCCGCGACGATCTATTGACCACCAGCCGCGGACGTTCGGGAGTACCCGACACCTTCTTGCGCAGCCTTGCGTGCCGCCGCAGCCGTGCAGCCCTGCGGTGCGCGGAGACACTCTGACCGACCTGCTTCTTGTTCGCTTCTGTATTCGCCATCGCTACTTGCCCGTCTTTCCGACCTTGCGGCGCACCTGCTCGCCCTCGTACCGCACGCCCTTGCCCTTGTAGGGATCGGGACGACGCAGCCGGCGGATGTTCGCCGAGATCTGGCCGACCTTTTGCTTGTCGATACCCGAGACGGAGAACTTGGTGGGCGTCTCCACCGCGAAGGTAATGCCCTCCGGTGCCTCGATGATTACCGGATGGCTGTAACCGAGCGCGAACTCCAGATTCGAGCCCTTCAACACAACGCGGTAGCCGACGCCGTAGATCTCCATCTTGGTGGTGTAACCCTGCGTGACGCCGGTGACGAGGTTGCTCACCAGCGTGCGTGAGAGCCCGTGCAGTGAACGGTTCTCCCGTTCGTCGTTGGGCCGGGTGATAACGATCGCGCCGTCGTCGTCGCGGGACACCGCGATCGGCTCGGCGACATCGAGCACCAGGGTGCCCTTGGGTCCCTTGACCGAGACGCTCTGGCCTTCGATCGTTACGTCGACACCCGATGGCACGGGAATCGGTTGCTTACCAATACGCGACATTGTTGTTCTCCCTCACCACACGTACGCGAGGACTTCGCCGCCGACGCCCTGCCTTGCGGCTTGGCGGTCGGTGAGCAGACCGGAGGACGTGGAGATGATGGCCACGCCAAGACCTCCCAGCACGCGCGGCAGACCGGTCGACTTCGCGTAGACCCGCAGGCCCGGCTTCGAAATCCGGCGCAACCCTGCGATGCTGCGCTCGCGACTGGGGCCGTACTTCAGTTGCACCACAAGCGACTTGCCCACGCGGGCGTCCTCGGTGTGGTAGTCGGTGATGTAGCCCTCTTTTTTCAGGATCTCGGCGATGTTCGCCTTGATCTTGCTGTGCGGCAGCGCCACCTCGTCGTGGTAGGCCGAGTTGGCATTGCGCAGACGCGTCAAGAAATCAGCGATCGGGTCAGTCATCGTCATGAGTCGCTACCCCTCACCAGCTGCTCTTCTGCACACCCGGCAACTGCCCGGCATGCGCCAACTCCCGCAAGCAAATTCGGCACAGGCCGAATTTGCGGTACACCGCATGCGGGCGGCCGCAGCGGTTGCACCGCGTGTAGGCGCGCACCGCGAATTTCGGTTTGCGGTTGGCCTTGTTGACCAGAGCCTTCTTCGCCATCAGTTCTCCTTGAACGGAAAGCCGAGCTGCCGCAACAGCGCTCGTCCTTCATCGTCGGTCGTCGCCGAAGTGACGACGGTGATGTCCATGCCACGGGGCCGGTCGATGGAGTCCACGTCGATCTCGTGGAACACCGACTGCTCGGACAGCCCGAAGGTGTAGTTGCCGCGGCCGTCGAACTGCTTGGGCGACAGGCCACGGAAGTCGCGGATACGCGGAAGGGCGATCGTGATCAGCCGATCGAGGAATTCCCACATCCGGTCGCCGCGCAGCGTCACGCGGGCACCGATCGGCATGCCCTCGCGCAACTTGAACTGAGCGATCGACTTGGTCGCCTTGCGGACCTCGGGCTTTTGGCCGGTGATCAGCGCCAGATCGTTGACCGCGCCGTTGATCAGCTTGGCGTCCCGGGCGGCGTCGCCCACGCCCATGTTGACGACGACCTTCACTACGCCGGGGATCTGCATCACGTTGGCGTAGTTGAATTCCTTGTTCAGTGCGTCCTTGATCTCCTCGCGGTAGCGCTGCTTCAAGCGAGGCAGGGCCCGCTGTTCTCTCGTCGTCTGCTCTGTAGTCGTCATCAGATGTCCTTGCCGTTGCGGCGGGAGATGCGGACTCGCTTACCGGTCTCCTCGTCGACGCGGTAGCCGACTCGAGCGGGCTTGCCGTCGGAGTCGACCACCATCACGTTGCTTACGTGGATCGGAGCTTCCTGCGTCACGATTCCGCCGGACTGTGCGCCACGCTGGTTGGTCGCGATCGGCGTGTGCTTCTTGATCCGGTTGACACCCTCGACGAGGACCTTGTTGCGTGTCGGGTAGGCCTGGAGAACCTTGCCCTTGGCGCCCTTGTCTTTACCGGAGACCACGAGCACGGTGTCGCCCTTGTGGATCTTCATCTACAGCACCTCCGGGGCGAGCGAGACGATCTTCATGAAGCGCTTCTCGCGCAGCTCCCGGCCGACCGGCCCGAAGATGCGCGTACCGCGCGGGTCGTTGTCGGGCTTGATGATCACTGCGGCGTTCTCGTCGAACTTGATGTAGCTGCCATCGGCCCGCCTGCGCTCTTTGACGGTGCGCACGATCACGGCCTTGACCACTTCACCGCGCTTGATGTTGCCGCCGGGAATGGCTTCTTTGACCGTCGCGACGATCACGTCGCCGATACCGGCGTAGCGCCGTCCCGATCCACCGAGTACGCGGATGCACAAGATCTCCTTGGCGCCCGTGTTGTCGGCGACCTTGAGCCGCGATTCCTGCTGAATCACCGAAACTCCTGACCTGGTTATATGTGTGCACGCCAGATGTCGACCTGACGTGCGGGTCTTGCTGTCACCGAAGGGGGCACGCAGGGTTTTCGCGAACGACAACCGAGGTCTGCCCAAGGCAACCCCTAGATACTAGGCGAGGGCCGACGCAGGACCAAATCGCCGCTGGTCAACGTGCCCACGCGTTCGCCCAGACTGCTCAGAGATCGCGATTTGGGGCCAAAGCTCGATCTCCCAGCAGTTTGGCGGAAGAAGGGAAGAGGAAAATAATGCAGCTCAATGGCGCAGTCGCGTTGGTCACCGGCTCATCGGCGGGAATCGGCCGGGCAGTCGCAGTCAAGCTCGCCGCGCAGGGCGCGCGGGTGCTGGTGCACGGCCGCGATGCGGACAGGACACACGCCGTCGCCGAATTGGTCGGCGGGACCGCGATCGTCGCGGACGTGGCGACGACGGACGGCCGCGCGGACCTTTTCGCGCAGGCGATGCGACGGTTCGGACGGGTCGATGTCCTCGTCAACAACGCCGGTGTCGGGTTCTCGGGTTCGTTCACGCAGATGACCGTCGGCGACATCAGGCGCGTGGTCGACGTGGATCTGCTCTCCGCAATCGAGCTGACGCATGCGGTGTTGCCCGGCATGCTCCAACGGCGAAGCGGTGCAGTGTGTTTCGTGTCCTCGGTGGCCGGCCGGACCGGAGTGGCCGGCGAATCCGTGTACTCGGCTGCCAAATCTGGGATCGATGCGTTCGCCGAGAGCCTGCGCTTCGAGGCATCGGGCACCGGTGTGCAGGTCGGCGTCGTCGTGCCCGGCGTCGTCGACACCGGGTTCTTCGACAAGCGCGGACGGCCGAACCAGCGCGAGCGTCCGAAGCCCGTCCCACCCGAAGCCGTCGCCGAGGCGGTGCTCGCGGTCGTCGACGGCCGGGCGGAGGTCTGGGTTCCGCGATGGTTGCGCACCGCCTCGGTGATCCGCGCGATCGCACCCTCGACCTACCGGCGGCTGGCGTCCCGGTTCGGCGAGACCATCCGCCTTCAGCAAGCTACGTAGACCCCGCCAACCTCGGCGGCCGGTGAGGCTATCCACTTACGACGCAACGGAACCCGATATGCACCGTGGCGGTGTCCCGTGACTGCGGCGATCTGGCAGCGGCGCGGTAGCGATGGCAGTACTCCGGCGCGCACAGGTGTGAACCGCCCTTGAGGGTCTGGTTCACGGTGGGATCCGCCGATGGGACGGACGGCCCGCAGCACGGTGACGTCACGCCCACCCGGTGGTGCGCGGAGAACTCGGTCGTCGTCCACTCCCACACGTTGCCGATCATGTCGACGAGCCCGAACTCGTTCGGCGGGAAGGTCCCCACCGGCGACGTGCCCACCCAGCCCGCAGCGGTGTCGTTGCGGTACGGGAATCGGCCTTGCCAGGTGTTGGCCATCAACGTGCCGTCAGGGCGAGGATCGTCGCCCCAGGGGTACACCGACGCCGTACCGGCCCTCGCCGCATACTCCCACTCCGACTCCGTCGGCAACCGTCGACCTGCCCAGGCGGCGTACGCCCACGCGTCGGGGTACGCGACTTGGACGACGGGATGATCGGGCTTCTCTGCCAGAGAGTCATGACCAGCGCGGCCCGGCCCGAACGGATGCCGCCACGACGCGCCCACCGCCCAGTCCCACCACTGCCGCCAGTCACGCAGGTCTACCGGGCCGTCCGAAGGACGGAAGACCATCGCGCCCGGCACCAGGTCCGTGGCAGCGAAACCCGGATAAAGCTCAGGATCCATCGTCTGCTCGGCCACCGTGACATAGCCTGTGTCGCCGACGAATTCGGCGAACTGCGCGTTGGTCACCGGATGCCGTTCGATCGCAAAACCCGCGACAGTCGCGGTATGGATCGGCGCTTCTTCGGGGTAGAAGCTCGTCGACCCCATGCGAAACGAGCCACCAGGCAGTTCGACCAGCTCGGTGAGCATGCCTTCAGGGTATGACGACGGCGAAATCGCCCATCAGCGCGGTTTTCGCTTCGTCGTATTGCGGGTCCTCTTTCGGACCCTGCAGGTGGACCGCCACTAGATAGTCCTTCGTGTTGGTCCAGACGTGTGCGATGCGGTCGGCGAAATAGGTAGGCGGTCCCGGCGGATCCGACAACGTGCCGAACAATTCCTGACCGCTGTAGCCGCAGAAGTCGGCTGGCCGCAGATTGATGCTCGAGAAATCCGCCTTGGCGGCGACGTCGTCGGCGTACTTGTCGAAGGCCGCCGCCGGTCCGAGGTCCGTCGGCGTGACCGTCAGGGTGCCGGTCATGCCGTCGGGTCCGGTCCCGGTCATCACCGGACTGCCCCCCTGGTCGACGGCGAACGTCCACGTCTCGGGGGCGACGACCTCGATGATCGGCGTTGCAGGACTGGCGCCATTGACGAAAGAAACATGCTGTGTGCCGGGCGCTGGACCCGGCGGCAGCGGGTCACAGGTCTTCGCCTTCGGCTCGAGGGGTGCGCGGGATGTCTCGATGACGCCGGG
>JAVHWG010000306.1:0-7617 GCA_032159965.1 Mycobacterium sp. | reverse complement strand
CCGATGAGCCGCACGGTGTTGTGCAAGACCGTGGATGACACCGGGATCACCTTCTTCACCAACTACGACTCCGCAAAGGGCGAGGAGCTGGCCGCCAATCCCCACGGGTCGGCGACGTTTCCGTGGTACGCGCTGGGCAGGCAGGTACACGTACGAGGACCTGTGACCAAGGTCACCGAGGAGATGACCGCCGACTACTGGGTCAAGCGGCCGCGGGGATCGCAGCTTGGTGCGTGGGCTTCCAAGCAGTCCCAGCCGATCGGGTCGCGGGCCGAGCTGCTGAACCAACTCGATGACGTCACTGCGCGTTTCGCGGGCGGGGACGTCCCCGTCCCGCCGAACTGGGGCGGCTATCTTCTCGCCGCGGAAGTCGTCGAGTTCTGGCAGGGGCGAGAAGACCGGCTGCACAACCGAATCAAAATCAGTGGCGGTCGCGTCGAGCGCCTGCAACCCTGACGTGCCGTGAGTCTGCTCGCCGACACCACACCTCTGCGCACGCCGGACTTCCGTCGGCTGTGGTTGTCCGGAGTCGTCACGGTGATCGGTGCGAACCTGACGATCTTCGCCGTACCCGTCCAGCTCTATGCGCTGACGCAGAACTCGGCGTATGTGGGGTTGTCCGGCCTGTTCGCGCTGGTGCCGCTGGTCGTGTTCGGGCTGTGGGGTGGGGCGATGGCCGACGCAATGGACCGGCGCATCCTGCTGATCATCGCGTCCTGCGGACTGGCCGTCGCTTCGGCGTTGCTCTGGGCGCAGGCGGCACTGTCGCTGAACAACGTCTGGGTGGTGCTGTGCCTGCTCTCGGTACAACAGGCGTTCTACGCCATCAACTCGCCGACCCGGTCGGCGGCCATCCCGCGGATGCTGCCCAGTGACCAACTGCCCGCTGCCAACTCGCTGAACATGACCGTGTTCCAGCTGGGCGCGATCATCGGCCCGTTGCTCGCAGGCGTGATGCTGAAGTGGGTCGACCTGTCGACGCTGTATCTGATCGACACCATCACCTGCGCCGCCCCGATCTGGGCGACGTTCCGGTTGAGCTCGATGCCCGCGACCGGTGTCGACGCCGCCGGGCCGTCAAGGTGGGGCTTTCGCGCGGTCCTCGACGGCTTCCGTTATCTGGGGGGCAACACCGTGGTGCTGATGTCGTTCGTGGTCGACATCATCGCGATGGTCTTCGGCATGCCGCGGGCACTGTTCCCTCAGATCGCCCACCAGAGCTTCGGCGGACCCGTCGACGGCGGCACCACGATGGCGGTGCTGGCAGCCGCCATGTCGATCGGCGCCGTCGCGGGCGGGGTGTTCTCCGGCTGGTTGCCGCGGATACGCAGGCAAGGGCTGGTGGTAGTTGTCTCGATCGTGGTGTGGGGCGTGGCAATGGTCGGCTTCGGGATCAGCAGCGGCCTCGCTGACGGCCGGACGGGAGCGATGCTGTGGGCGGCCGTGGTCTGCCTGGCGATCGGCGGGGCCGCGGACATGGTGTCCGCGGCGTTTCGGTCCACGATCCTTCAGCAGGCGGCGTCGGACGACGTGCGGGGCAGGTTGCAGGGTGTGTTCACCGTGGTCGTCGCGGGCGGGCCGCGGCTGGCCGATGCGGCGCACGGTGGCGGCGCGGCGCTCGTCGGCACGACCGTCGCGGCCGCGGGTGGCGGAGTACTTGTGATCGTCGGCGTATTGATCGCGGCCCTCGCCGTGCCCGCGTTCGTCCGGTACCGCGTGGCCGGCCTATAGCCAAGCGTTCGGGCGTTGCACAGCGATTGCGAATTCCTGCAGTGGGAATAGGTTCCGTATCAACGGCGTTCGGCAAGACAACCGACAGATAGGCGTGCGGATGAAAATTGGGATCTCGACATTTGTCACCGACGACAGCATCGATACGGTTTCGCTGGCCCGTGCGATCGAGGAGCGGGACTTCGACTCGCTGGTGATCGCCGAGCACACCCACATTCCGGCAAGCCGGGAATCGCCGTATCCGATGGGCGGCGATTTACCCTCGCAGTACTACCGGACGCTCGATCCGTTCGTCACGCTGGCCGCGGCGGCAGTCGTGACCTCCAAGATCGAACTGTTCACCGGTATCGCGTTACTCATCCAGCGCGATCCGATCATCACGGCCAAGGAAGCGGCGAGCATCGACCTGATCTCGGGCGGGCGCTTCGTGCTCGGTGTGGGCGCCGGTTGGAACATCGAGGAGCTGCGCAACCACGGCACCGACCCGAAGACGCGCGGCGCGCTGCTCGACGAGCGTATCGAGGCAATCAAGGCGCTTTGGACGTCGGAACCCGCCGAATACCATGGCAAACACGTCGACTTCGAATCATCGTTCCTGCGGCCCAAGCCCGTTCAGCAACCGCATCCGCCCATCTTCATCGGAGGCGCCTCCGATGCCACGGTCAAACGTGTGATCAGGCATGACGCCGGCTGGATATCCAACGCGTTCCCCGTCGAGGAGCTGTCGAGGCGCATCGACCAACTGCGCGACGGCGCCGGTCACGACGTCCCGCTCGCGATGTTCGGCACACCTGCAGAGCCCGATTACTGGCGCGCTGTCGACGAGCTGGGATTCGGTCGGCTGGCACTGTTGTTACCTACGGTGCCGAGGGACGAATCGCTGAAGATACTCGACGAATACGCCGCGCTGGTAAAGGAATACCGCGGCTGAGCCATCCGATCAGACGCCTCACTCCGAGTGCGGAGAGGGGCTCTGCTCAGACTCCCATTTCGATTCGAGGGACCTCGTCACCGGCGTACCGGCTTCGAAGTCCCGCTGGAAGGTTTCGCCGTCGTCGGCCTCCAGCGTGACGACGTAACCGGCGTCGGTGGCGTCCTTGAACACCACTTTGTAGAGCTGTTCACCGGAGCTGCGGTCGACGCCGATGAGGTCGCCGGCGGCCACATCGTCGATCGGGTCGCGATCGGGGACTTCAGACATACCGCCGACGGTAGCCGACGGGGCGGTCACTTCACTGTCACGGGCAGGACGTTCCAGATGTCGTCGCAGTACTCGGCGATGGCACGGTCCGACGAGAACTTGCCGCTGCGTGCGGTGTTCATGATCGACATCCGTGTCCACGCCTCGATGTCCCCCCACGCCGCGCTCGTCATCGAGTGGCTCCTCAAGTTCTGCCGGTCGGCGGGCAAGGGCGTCGTCCTGGCACGAACGTGTGCACGGCATGTGAACACGTGCCCACGTCCGTGCGACATCTGTCCTGGCAACAGGCCGGATGCCGCGAGAATGGGACGTTCGTCTCAGCGACGGTGATCGGCGACCTGGGAGGGAGTCCGCGCGATACGATCCACCTCGTGGTGGAGGCGGTCGGGGCGGCAATCCCGGGTCTGCGTGAACGCAAGAAGCAGCGCACGCGGACTCTGTTGATCGACGCCGCGGTTCAGCTGTGCGACAAACAGGGGTTCGACGGCACCACCGTCGACCAGATCGCTGCGGTGGCCGACGTCTCCCCACGGACGTTCAGCCGCTACTTCGCGACCAAGGACGCCGTGATCATCGCGTTGATCGACGACATGGTCGACGCGATCGCGGTCCAGCTGGCCATGCAGCCGCCCCACCTCACCGAGCTCGAGGCGCTGTTCGCCGCGCATGCCGGCATGATCAAGGCGACGGCCTCTGCGCCGCATGACGGGTTCACCACCGAGCGGCTCAAGACCACCGGCCGGATCGTGAACTCGTCGCCGGCGCTGCGCCTGGCGGCCAGCGAATTTCGCGCCAACTCGGTGACCCTCGAGTTGTGCGAACGGATGGGCGTCGGCCTCGACGACAAGCGGCTGCGACTGGTGGTGGCGGTCTGGTCGGCCATTCTGCTGGCGACGCCGGGTGATCTTGGCCCCGAAACCGACTGGAATCACGTCGACGTCGACGTGCTGCTCGGCCTCCTCGAGGACACGTACAAGCAGTTCATCGATATCTGCACTGGTCCCCGCAGGCGGGACTGACGTGCTGTTCCGAACCCGCTCGGGCACGACGCCGGGAATGCAGCTAGCGTTCTAGGCAGCACCCACCCTCAGCAGTGAAGAAGGGATCCCTGTGGCCGATAAGTCGTCCGATGTAGAAAAGGTCGCCACCCTTCATTACCCCGGCGGCGAGCTCGATTTGGAGATCGCGGAGGCGACCGAGGGTTCTGACGGCGTGGCGCTGGGGAACCTGCTGTCCAAGTCCGGCTACACCACCTTCGACCCCGGTTTCGTCAATACCGCGTCGACGAAGAGCTCGATCACCTACATCGACGGTGACGCGGGAATTCTGCGCTATCGCGGCATCCCGATTGAACAGCTGGCCGAGAAGTCGACGTTCATCGAGGTGAGCTACCTGCTGATCTACGGGGAGCTGCCCGACAAGGAGCAGCTGGCGGCGTTCACCACACAGATCCAGCGGCACACGCTGCTGCACGAGGACCTGAAGCGGTTCTTCGACGGCTTTCCGCGCAACGCGCATCCGATGCCGGTGCTGTCCAGTGCCGTCAACGCCCTGAGCGCCTACTACCAGGACTCGCTGGATCCGTTCGATGCCGAGCAGGTGGAGCTGTCGACGATCAGGTTGCTCGCGAAGCTGCCGACGATCGCTGCCTACGCCTACAAGAAGTCCGTCGGCCAGCCGTTCCTGTACCCGGACAACTCGCTGACCCTGGTGGAGAACTTCCTGCGGATGACGTTCGGCCTGCCGGCAGAGCCCTACGACGTCGACCCGGAGCTTGTCCGGGCGCTGGACATGCTGTTCATCCTGCACGCTGACCACGAGCAGAACTGCTCGACGTCCACGGTGCGGCTGGTCGGCTCGTCGCAAGCCAATCTGTTCACGTCGATCTCCGGTGGCATCAACGCGCTGTGGGGACCGCTGCACGGTGGCGCCAACCAGGCGGTGCTGGAGATGCTCGAGAAGATCCGCGTGGCCGACGGCGACGTGCAGGACTTCGTCAAGAAGGTGAAGGACCGCGAGGACAACGTCAAGCTGATGGGCTTTGGCCACCGCGTGTACAAGAATTACGACCCGCGGGCCCGCATCGTCAAAGAACAGGCCGACAAGATTCTCGGCAAGCTCGGCGGCGACGACGAATTGCTGGATATCGCAAAGGCTTTGGAAGAGGTCGCGCTCACCGACGACTTCTTCGTCGAGCGCAAGCTGTATCCCAACGTCGACTTCTACACCGGGGTGATCTACCGCGCGATGGGATTTCCGGTCCGCATGTTCACCGTGCTGTTCGCATTGGGTCGGCTGCCTGGCTGGATCGCACACTGGCGGGAGATGCACGACGAGCCCGGCGGCAAAATCGGGCGTCCGCGCCAGATCTACACCGGTTACACCGAGCGCGACTACGTGGGCATCGACAGCCGCTAGCGCACGCTCGGCGAACGTGCGCTCACGGCGAGAATCCGGCGGATTCTTCGCGCTGATCGCACTTTCGGTGAGCCGCTGGCTGTGGCTATGACGCCATCGGCCACGATGCGCGCCGCAGCTGGGGAAGCGAGATAAGTCACCCGCACACAGCTTGCACCCCCAACAGTTGTAGTTTAACAATGGTTGTGTGAACGAAACCGTCGTCCGGGAACTCAGTTCACGGCGCAAGGCCATCATCTTGGTCACCTGCTGCCTGAGCCTGCTGATCGTGTCGATGGACGCGACCATCGTCAACGTCGCGATCCCCAGCATCCGCGCCGACCTGCACGCCTCGTCGTCGCAACTTCAGTGGATCATCGATGTCTACACCCTGGTCCTGGCGTCACTGCTGCTGTTGTCCGGCGCAACGGCCGACCGCTTCGGCCGGCGGCGTACGTTCCAGATCGGCCTGTCGGTCTTTGCCGTCGGGTCGTTGCTGTGCAGCCTGGCACCGAACGTTCAGATGCTGATCGGCGCTCGTCTTGTGCAGGCGCTCGGCGGTTCGATGATGAATCCCGTTGCGATGTCGATCATTACACAGGTGTTCACCGGCCGCGTGGAACGTGCGCGGGCAGTCGGCATCTGGGGTGGCGTTGTGGGTATTTCTATGGCGTTGGGTCCCCTGGTCGGCGGCGGGCTGATTCAGTGGATCGACTGGCGGGCGGTGTTCTGGATCAATCTGCCGATATGTGCTCTGGCGATCGTCCTGACCGCGATCTTCGTGCCGGAGTCCAAGTCCGTCTTCATGCGCGACGTCGACCCCGTCGGACAGGGCCTGGGTGTGGCGTTCCTCTTCGGCGTCGTGTTCGTTCTCATCGAGGGGCCGGGCATGGGGTGGAGCAACCCCGTCATTGTCGCGATCGCGGTGACCGCAGTGCTGGCCTTCGTCGCGTTTCTGCGTTGGGAGGCGCGCCGCCACGAGCCGTTCATCGATCTGCGCTTCTTCCGCAGTATCCCCTTCGCCTCCGCGACGCTGACTGCGGTGTGCGCCTTCTCCGCATGGGGTGCGTTCCTCTTCATGATGTCGCTGTACCTGCAGGGCGAACGCGGCTATTCCGCCATGCACACCGGTCTCATCTACCTACCGATAGCCATTGGCGCGCTGGTCTTCTCACCCATCTCTGGCCGCATGGTCGGAAGGTTCGGCGCCCGCCCGTCGCTGCTCGCGGCCGGGGTGCTGATCACCACCGCATCCGTGCTGCTGACGTTCCTGACCATGACCACCCCGGTCTGGGCGCTACTGATCGTCTTCGCGGTGTTCGGCATCGGGTTCTCGATGATCAATGCCCCCATCACCAACGCTGCGGTCAGCGGCATGCCGCTGGACCGGGCCGGTGCGGCGTCGGCGGTGACGTCGACCAGTCGCCAGATCGGCGTCAGCATCGGTGTGGCGCTGTGTGGTTCGGTCGCGGGGGCGGCCATCGCGCATACGGGCGCCGACTTCACCACCGCGGCGCGACCACTGTGGTTCGTGTGTGTCGGACTCGGCGTCGTCATCACGGCGCTCGGATTGTTCTCCACCTCTCCTCGGGCGACCCGGTCGGCCGAGCGTCTCGCACCCCTGATCGCCGGGCCCGCCGCTCCGAAGGTTGGCGTCAATGTCGCGTGACCCGCTCGCCGACGACGTCTGGCGCACCATGGCCGCCGTGGTGTTCGACAATCGCGAGGCGTGGAGGCGCAGCGTCGTCGACACGTCGGGCCTGCCCTTCAGTAGGGTCCGAGTGCTCCGCAGACTGGCCAGGCGTCCGATGACAGCCAAGGAGGTTGCCGAGTCCGCCACCATGGATGCGCCGGCGACCACCGTCGCGGTCAACGACCTCGAAGACCGCGGACTGGTTGTGCGAGAAGCGCATCCGAGCAACCGGAGATGCAAGGTGATCTCGTTGACCGACGAGGGCCGTCGCGTCGTCGCCGGCATCGAAGGGGTGGATGACCCCGCGCCTGCCCCCTTTGCCGCACTGAGTCCCGAGGAACTGCGGGCACTCGATGCGATTCTGGCCAAGCTGTCCGCAGGCTGACCGCCTCAGTCGCCGATAGCGCGCCAGTTCTCCAGCACCGCCATGGCGGCATTGTGCCCCCCGATCCCGGACACTGCGCCACCCCGACGAGAACCCGAGCCGCACAACAGGATTCGGTCGTGCGCGGTGGCCACCCCCCAACGCTGCGCAGGCGTGTCGAGCGGCTGGTCGTCGTCGACGAACGGCCAGTGCAATGCGCCGTGGAAGATG
>JAVHWG010000292.1:0-16237 GCA_032159965.1 Mycobacterium sp. | reverse complement strand
CCGGATGTGGCACTACGTCGAAGGCGTGCGCAACTGGGATCCGATCTGGGAGAACCACGGCATCCGGATCCTTCCGGGACCGTCGTCGCTCTGGCTGGACGCGAGGGGACGTCGGCTGCCGGCGCCGTGCTATCCCGGTTTCGACACGTTGGGCACGCTGAAACACCTGCGCACCACGGGTTTCGACTACTCGTGGTTCGTGTTGACCCAGAAGATCATCGAGAAGGAGTTTGCGCTGTC
Organism: Mycobacterium sp.; assembly: GCA_032159965.1. Taxonomy (GTDB): domain Bacteria; phylum Actinomycetota; class Actinomycetes; order Mycobacteriales; family Mycobacteriaceae; genus Mycobacterium. The sequence continues at coordinate 15,997 of JAVHWG010000292.1, read as the reverse complement.
GGGCTCCGAGCAGAACCCCGACCTGACGGGCAAGAACGTCGGTCTGTTGCTGTCCCGTGTCCGTAGCGGCGCGCCGGGCCCGATCGAGGCATTCAAGCAACACGGGGCTGATTTCGTCGTCGCCGACACACTCGCCGAGCTCGTCGACGGAATGAACCGCGTCGGCGAAGAGCCGCTGATCGACGAAAACGCTTTGCGCGCAATGCTCGAGGCCAGGGATCGCGAGATGGATAACCCGTTCTCCAAGGACGCGCAGATCACGTTCGTCCATCAGCACCGGCGTTATCGCGGCGACAGGATCAGCAGGGTCGCGGCGCCTCACAAGATGCTCGACCCCGCGAACGGCCCGCTGATCGCCGTGCGGCTGAACATTCTGACGCGAAAGACATTGGGCGGCTTGCAGACCGACCTCGACGGCCGGTGCCTGGCCACTGACGGAAATCCGGTGCCTGGCCTGTATGCCGCCGGCGAGGTCAGCGGCTTCGGCGGCGGCGGGATGATGGGCTACAACGCGTTGGAAGGCACCTTCCTCGGCGGCTGCTTGTTCTCCGGGCGCGTGGCGGGCCGGGCCGCGGCCGCGGCGATCCGGTGACTCTGCGTCTGCTCGCGCCGAAAAGGTAGCGGCTAGGGGTTCACCTTCGCGATCACGCGCTCGGCGAACTTCTCGAGGTGGCGGATCTTGTGGTCGAGCGGTTCGGTGTCAGCCCCCATGATGTACGGCATCCGGAAGCCTACGATCGCGTCGGTGACGCCCTTGTCCTCCAGCCGCTTGACCCCGTCGACGGTGAACCCGTCGCCGGAGATGACATGTATCTCGAACGGGCCGGATTTGCCAGCCTCGTCCCGGAACTGCGCCAGACGCTTCAGGAGCCGGTCAAGTTCCTCGGGATCGCCGCCGCCGTGCATCCACCCATCCCACCGGGCAGCGCGTCGCAGCGCGGCGTCGGCGTGACCGCCGATCAGGATCGGGATCGGTTCCGACGGTGCCGGCGTCATCTTGGTCTTCGCGATGTCGTAGAACTCCCCGTGGAATTCGAAATACTCGCCGCTCGTCAACCCACGGATGATCTCGATGCACTCGTCCATCCGCTTGCCGCGCTTGGCGAACGGCACACCCATCAAGTCGTAGTCCTCGGGCCACGGGCTGGTGCCGACGCCCAGGCCGAGCCTGTTGCCGAAAACCGAGGCCAGCGAGCCGGCCTGCTTGGCGACCAGCGCGGGCGGCCGGATGGGCAGTTTCAGCACGAAGAAGTTGAACCGCATGGTCGTCGTCACCGCCGAGAGCGCTCCCGCCAGCACGAATGCCTCGACAAACGCCTTGCCGTCGAGGAATTCGCGGTTGCCGTCGGGGGTGTACGGATACGTGGAGTCCGACTCGTAGGGGTAGGCGACGCTGTCCGCGATGGTCATCGCGTCATATCCGGCGGCCTCGGCGGCCTTGGCCAGCGGCACATAGAACGTCGGGTCGGTCATGGCTTCCGCATACGTGAACCGCACCGCGGCCTCCTAGTCGTCATCGCGAGTTGGTCCGGACACTACTGCGATCCCCCGCTGACCAGCCAGCAGACGTATTGTCTAGATGACTATCGAGCACGGAGCAGGCCACGGAGTCAGCCATGGGTACCGAAGAGCGCGACGCGGTGTTGGCAGAGGTCGGCGAGCATGTGCGCGTCCTCCAACAGCGGTCCGACGACGGCGACACGGTCGACACGATCCTCGATGACCTCGCCCGCTATGCCGCCCAATTCGTGCCGGGCGCGCAGTACGCGGGTATCACGATCGTCGGCCGAACGGGCATCATCGAGACGATCGCCCCGACACACCACTACGTAGTGGAACTGGACGACCTGCAACGTCGACATGAGCAAGGTCCTTGCCTGCAAGAGGACAACCTCGACGCCGTTCTGCGAATCGACGACTTAGGGGCCGAGCGGCGATGGCCGGCCTTCCGGCAGGACGCGGTCAAACTGACGCCTATCCGCTCTGTCCTGTCCTTCCGGCTGTTCAAGGCACGGCGGCACAGTGGCGCGCTCAACGTCTACGCCGACAAAGTTCAGGCGTTCACCACGGACTCGGTCGACGTCGGGATGGTGTTCGCCTCGCACACCGGCCTGGTGTGGAACTTGATCCGCCGCAGCGAGAGCTTCGAGATCGCGCTGTCGTCGCGTGACATCATCGGGCAGGCGAAGGGCATCGCGATGGAGCGCTACAACCTCGACGCCGAGCAGGCCTTCGACCTTCTCAAGAAGCTGTCGCAGAACTCCAATACCCCGGTCGCCGAGATCGCGAAGCGCATGGTCGAAATCGATCACCCGTCCAGACTGGCCACGGGCAGTCCGCCAACCCCCCCAAAAAGCGAGGCGGACTCGCGCCCCGAACCGCTCATCGAGCGTCCCCGCAGAGGTCCGGTCTAGAGGCGGTTCTCCGGCCCGATGGTGGCCCACACTGTCTTGCCTGACAGCGTGGGCGAATTACCCCACGCGCGGCTCATAGCGGCGACGATCGCGAGGCCGGAAACCCCGTCGGCGCCCTTGGTCGATAATTCCCGGCGAACGGCGGGATCTCCGCTCGCATCTTCGACCGCAATGGTCACCAGGTCGTCCTTGCACTCGATGCGCAGACCCGGTGCGCCTGTCGTATGGGTGAGTGCGTTCTCGACCAACGCCGTGACGATGAGCTTTGCCACAGGAATCAGATCTGTCCGGTACCACGCGGTCAGCCAGTTGCCGACGAATTGGCGAGACGTGGCGATGCTGGCCAGTGCGTGAGTCAGTTCCGTGCGCACTCGCCGGCGGTGGGCACCCGACCGCAGACTCGAGAGCGCGGCTGCGGCCTTGGTCGTCGCTTCGTACACCGCGACGTATCGGGTGATGCCGTTTCGGGCGATCTCTAAGCGTCGGTGCCTGTCTGCGCATACCAAAGCCATTGGTACGTCAGGCCACTCACCGATATGCCAGCGGGCGCTGGTGAACACCGCCCACGCTGAGGGCGCCGGCACGACCAGCTCGGTGACGTCGACGATCACGGCACACGCGCCGTCGAGGGCGGCCTCGATGATCGTGTCGCGCAGCGGTAGATAGGTAGCGGTATCCAGCACGCCCCTCGCGGTGATCACGCGTATGCCATCGGCATCGCAACCCGTGGTTACCAGCGTCCCCGCACCCTCAGACAGCACCGCGCTCACCTGCCTCCTGGTACGCCGGCGGCGCGGTCACCGGCAACGACGACAGCACCCTGGGCGGGATCACCCTTTGGATGCTCGTCGGATCCGCCATTAACAGCTGGGTACCCACTGGCGGCCGTGACGATACGTGCTGAGCAGGACGAACTTCGGCGCTCAGCATTGTCGCGCATACTCGAAACCCGTGACTGGAATGCAGCGTTACATCGCCGAGGAAATCGCCACCGATCACGTCGAGGGATTCATGACGCGCCGCGAGGCGATGCGCCGCCTCGGCCTTCTCGGCCTCACGGCCACCGCGGCCAGCGCGCTCATTGCGGCGTGCGGGACACCGACCAAGCAAACCCCTGCTGGATCGAGCGCGGGGACAACGCAGCCCTCGGCGTCCGCGGGTCCTGCACCGTCCACGCCGCCGGGCTCGGACAAGGCGCTGCCGACACAGCCGGTGATCTGGACAGGACCCAACGGCGACCTGCAGGGTGCGTGGGCTGAGGCGGCGAACGCGCGGGGAGGCGTGCTCGTCATTCACGAGAACAGAGGCCTCAACGACTGGGTGCGGTCGGTCGCGGGGCGCTTCGCCGGTGTCGGCTACTCGGCCCTGGCCATCGATCTGCTGTCCGAAGAGGGCGGGACCGCCCAAGTCGGTGGCGAGGCCGAGGCGCAGACCGCATTGGCAAACATCTCCAAGAGTTCACCCGAGCGATTCGTCGGAGACCTCAAGTCCGGCGTCAGCGAACTGCAGCGCCGCGTGCCGGACAAGAAGGTCGCCGTAGTCGGGTTCTGCTTCGGCGGCGGCATGGTGTGGCAGCTGCTCGCGTCCGGCGAGCCGCAGCTTGCGGCGGCCGTGCCGTTCTACGGCCCGCTGTCGGAGAATCCTGACTTCGGCGGGTCGAAGGCCGCGGTGCTGGCCATCTACGGCGCGCTGGACAACCGAGTCACCTCGACGAAGGACGCGGCGGCGGCGGCGTTGAAAAAGGCCGGCCTGGTCAACGACGTCGTCGTCGAGCAGAACGCGGACCACGCCTTCTTCAACGACACCGGACCTCGGTACAACCCGGTCGCCGCAGCCGATGTGTGGACCAGGGTCCTTGACTGGTTCGGCCGCTACGTCTGAGTGGCGAAGGGCGGTGTGCCAACTCCCGCGATGGAGTAGCTTCCCCACGGCGTCTTCTCGGTGATGCGTGCTTGGGCCGCGACTTCTTCTACGGCCAATTCGACTGAACGCGAAGTGAATTCGGATGTCGCACCGAAGACCATTCCCTGCCAGTGATATTTGCCGTCGATCGGGTCGAGGTGGCCGGTGAGTCGGACCCGGACAGAATGCTGGTCGCCGTCGGCGGTCAACCGGGCCGGACCGTCGTAGATCTGCAGCGGCAGGTCACCCGAGCTCACCTCGAACGCCCGCGCAGGGTCGGTGACGCGGCCGCGTTCGGTGAACTGCCGCTGCGCGCTGCGCCGCACCTCGATTCGGGTGCCGCCGAGCTGCCGCATCCGGTCAAGGTATCCGGTGATGTAGCTGCGCTGTTCCTCGGCGACCGTGTGCGGCCGGCCTACTGGAGAATCGGGGCCCAGCACCATGAAGTAGTTGGGAAAACCATGCATGGCAACGCCGAAATATGTTGCGGCACCATCGTGCCAGGCCTGCCGCAGGTTGAGTCCGCCAGCGCCCACGAGAGCGTTATCTGCGGCGACGCTCCCGGTGGCGAAGATGATCGCATCGGCCTCGTGATGGGTGCCGTCGACCGTGTCGACGCCACCGCGAGTGATCCGCTCGACCGGCGCGATGACGGTGTGCGGACCGCGTGCGAGGTGCCGACGCGGCCACCAGCGGGAGGTGGTCCGTCGGACCTGCCAGTTGGGCGGGCAGTCCAGAATGGTGACGGCAGAGCCGGCTAGCGCGGGGACGACGTGGGCGGCGCGTTTGCCGATCACTGCGACTCGGTTGCCGACGGGGTCGAAGTCGGTGTCCCACTGTGCCGAGTGAAACGTGCATCCACCGAACTCGTTGCCGCCGTTGTACTTCGACGGCGCCAGCCGGTGCAGCGTGCGGGTGTCGACCACGACGCGTGCGTGGTGGTTCCCGTTGGCGGTGTGCAGTTGCCAGGTTGCGGTGGCGTCGTCGAACACGGCCGCAGTGACACCCTCGACACGTCGAGCGTCGAATTGTTCCGCACCCTCGCCGATGACCGCTATGTCGAGCACGGGTACGTCGATCACAGGAAGTTTGTGCGCTTCCACATCCGGCGCGCGATGGGGCCCATCATCCCGACCTCCTGCAGGAAAGCGGCCAACGGAGCGAATCCCTTGCGCTGCGACTCGTGGTAGTGCGGGTTCGCACGAGCGATCTTGCGGGTCGCCCGACCGTCCAACCCGGCGCGGTTGTAGGCGACGGGGTTCGTGAACAGATACCGGAAGAAGATGCCGCCGAGTCCGTTGATGTTGGCCACCAAGAACTTGTTGAATCTTGGCATCTCACCGACACGCTTGCGTACGCCGTCGCGTGCGAACTGGATATGACGCGCCTCTTCGGTGACATGGATTCGCATGAGCCGCTGCACCATTGGTTGCAGATCGGGGTCGTCCATCATCTGCCGCTGCAGCGCGTCGAATATCTCCTCGCCGATCAACGCGGCGATCCAGAGAAACGACCCGCGGAAAAACAGCGGCAGCGAGTTGATGGCCCAGCGCTGATATCGGCGCGGGCGCACCGGCCGCGCCCCGACCCGCTCGATCGCCTTGCCAAACATCACCATGTGCCGCGTCTCGTCGCCGAGCTCCGTGAGCGCGTAATGGGTGGCGTTGGAGGTGGGGTCCTTATGCAGAATGTCGCGTAGCAGCGCCTGGTTCAGCATGTTCTCGAACCAGATTCCCGCGGAGAGGGTATTGACGAACTCCTGCCGTGACAGCTCCACCTGCTGGGCCCGGTTCATCGACTCCCACAGCGCTGTGCCGTACAAGGAGATCGCTTTTGGCGGAAGGAAGAACTTGTCGGGGTCCAGTGGCGCGTCCCACGCGATGTCGACGACCGGCTCGTAGGACTTCTTGACCGAACCCTTGAGCAGCCGCTCTGCGAATTCGTCGCGCGTAGGCGCCTTCACCGGGATCGTCACCGTCGGTGTCCCTTCGTCGGGTTTGCTACCACGAAGCTAAGTCGGCTAAGGCGTTTTAGTCAATACCCCGGGTACCGCATACTTTGAGTCGCTCCGTCACAGAATCGGACCGCCGTAGCATCAACGGTGTGACGCGCCGCATCCATGTCATCGGTATCGGTGCCGGCGACCCGGATCACGTCACCGCGCAGGCAGTTTCAGCGCTCAACGACACCGACGTCTTCTACGTGATGGACAAGGGCGACGCGAAAAACGACCTGGTGCAGTGGCGGCGCGACATCTGCACGCGATTCATCGACGCGGGGCACCCGTATCGGTTCGTCGAGCTGGCAGACCCGCCGCGCGCGCGGACGGGTGACTACAGCGCGGCGGTCACCGACTGGCACGCGGCCCGCGCGCGCCTCTGGGCCGACGCGATCGAGGGCCGCCAGGGTCCTGACGAGGTCGGTGCGTTCTTGGCGTGGGGCGACCCGTCGCTGTATGACAGCACTCTTCGGATACTCGACGCCGTCGGAGACCGCGTCGCGATCGAGTACGACGTGATCCCGGGCATCACGGCCATCCAGGTGCTGACAGCCCGACATCGGATACCGCTCAACGACATTGGCGAACCGGTGCTGATCTCGACGGGACGCAGGCTGGATCCCGAGTTCGGCGGCAGCGTCGTGGTGATGCTCGACGGGGACTGTGCATTCCGGAACTGCCCGCCCGCCACGCGAATCTGGTGGGGCGCCTACCTGGGAACTGAACACGAACTGTTGATGTCGGGCACCGTCGGTGAGATCGGCGAGCGCATCGTCGCCGAGCGTGCGGACGCGCGCCGGCGGCACGGCTGGATCATGGACACGTACCTGCTGCGATCGGCAAAGTAGGTCCTCGTGCTCGCCGTCGTGGCAGGATCGGGTGCATGGGGCCCTTCCTCATCCGCACCGCGCTGACCGGACTGGCGCTGTGGTTGGTCACAAAGCTTGTTCACGGCATCAGTTTCGTCGGCTACAACACCCGGCTTCAGGAAATCGGCGTGGTTTTCGTTGTCGCGCTGGTGTTCGGCATCGTGAATGCGTTCGTCAAGCCGATCGTCCAGATCATCTCGATCCCGCTGTACATCCTCACGCTGGGGCTGATCCACGTCGTGATCAATGCGCTGATGCTCTGGATCACGGCCTGGCTCACCGACCATGTGACCGGCGGGTGGGGCCTGAACATCGACCACTTCTGGTGGACGGCCATCTGGGGCGCGATCCTGCTGTCGATCGTGAGCTGGGTGCTGGGACTGGTGATCCGGGACAGGGACTCCGAAAGACGCGACTGACCGGCACACTGGAGTCATGCCCGAACTTCCCGAGGTCGAGGCGCTTGCCGACTACCTTCGTCGGCACGCCGTCGGCCTGACCATCGGCCGAATCGACGTATCTGCGTTCTCAGTGCTCAAGACGTTCGACCCGGCCATCTCCGTGCTGCACGGACAAGCGGTGACCGGCGCGAACCGGTGGGGCAAGTATCTCGGTCTCGAGGTCGTGCAGCTGCACCTGATCACCCACCTGTCGCGGGCCGGCTGGCTGCGGTGGTCGGACAAGCTGAACGGCGCTCCGCTGAAACCCGGCAAAGGCCCGATCGCGCTGCGGGTGCACCTCGGTCCGCCGGGGGAGGCGCCCGGTTTCGATCTCACCGAGGCCGGCACCCAGAAGCGGCTGGCGGTGTGGCTCGTCGACGATCCTTCGAAAGTGCCCGGCATCGCCGCGCTCGGTCCCGACGCGTTGGAGTTGTCCCCCACGGATCTCGGCGCACTGCTGGCCGGCAACGGTGGGCGGATCAAGACGGTGATCACCGACCAGAAGGTGATTGCGGGAATCGGCAACGCCTACAGCGACGAGATCCTGCACGTCGCAAAGCTTTCGCCGTTCGCAACGGCGTCGAGTTTGTCCGCGGAGCAGGTGTCGACCCTGCACGACGCGATGTTGTCCGTGCTCACCGACGCGGTGGGTCGGTCAGTGGGTCAGCAGGCCGCGACGCTGAAGGGCGAAAAGCGTTCGGGTCTGCGCGTGCACGCCCGCACCGGATTGCCGTGCCCGGTATGCGGGGACACCGTTCGCGAAGTGTCGTTCGCCGACAAGTCTTTTCAGTATTGCCCCACCTGCCAGACAGGGGGCAGGGTGCTGGCCGACCGACGAATGTCGCGGCTGCTCAAGTGAGCCGACTACGACGAAACGGCGCACGCACCCCGATCCGCCGTCACCGGTCCCGACGACGACGGTGTGATGTCGAAGTCGAAAATTGCGGTCGGTAAGTACAGCGAGCAACACGCGTTGGGGATGTCGACGACGCCGCTGACCCTGCCCTCGATCGGCGCGGCACCGAGGAGAAGATATGCCTGCGCGCCGGAGTAGCCGAATTTCTCTAGGTAGGCAACGGCATTCAGGCACGCGTTGCGGTAGGCGACGGTGGCGTCATTGTACAATTGGGTGTCGGTCTCGTGCTCCACGCCGATGCCGATGAACGTCAGGAATTCCGAGTACCGCGGCTCGACGTTGCCCGGCATCAGGATCGGGTTCGTCGTCACCCCGTAGGTTTGCATCCCACCCTTGATCAGGTCGACGTGGAAATCGATGAAGCCGCCCATCTCGATGGCCCCGCAGAACGTGATCTCGCCGTCGCCCTGGCTGAAATGCAGGTCCCCGCCCGAGAACAGCGCGCCGGGCACGTGAACGGGATAGAACACCCGCGAACCGCGGGTGAAGTTCTTGATGTCGTGGTTCCCGCCGTTTTCCCTGGCGGGCACGGTACGGGCGCCGTCGCGGCCGATCGCCGTCAGCACATCACCGTCGGCGGTGCCGCCGAGCACCGACTCTTCGAGCGGAGGAAGCGCCAACGGAGGCACCCGGTCGGGGTCGGTGCCGATGAGTGCGCGCTCGCGGGCGTTCCACCGGTTCAGCAGTTCGGGTGAGGGCGCCGTCCCGAACAGACCCGGGTGGGTGATCCCGGTGAACTCGACGCCCGGGATGTGCCGGGACGTGCACTTCTGACCCGAGAAATCCCAAATCGCCTTGTACGCGTCGGGGAACTGGTCGGTCAGGAACCCGCCGCCATTGGCCTTGGCGAAAATGCCGGTGTAACCCCAGCCCTGTCCCGGCGCGTCTCCGATCTCCTGGGGGACCGGGCCGAGATCGAGGATGTCGACGACGAGTAGGTCGCCGGGTTCGGCGCCGTCGACGTATATCGGCCCGGACAACATGTGCGCGTGCGAGAGGTCCACGTCGCGCACATCGTTGGCCGAGTCGTTGTTGCCGATCTGGCCATCGGTCCACTCACGACACTCCACGCGGATCGACTGGCCGGGCCGGACGTGGAGGGCGGGCGGGATGTCGGGGTGCCAGCGGTTGTGACCGGGCACCGCCTGCTCGCGCATCGAGCGGGCCTGGTCGACAGAGAAGACGACGTCGGGCATGAGACCTCCGGGTCAGGGACGGGGCAGACGGGCGTGCCGCGGGTCGGTGGTGACGCGTGTGGCGTGCCTGCTGCGGCCCGGCACCGTCGACACGACCTGTGGGGTGTCCGCGCTTGCGGCGCTGCTGTCGAGACCACGACGCAGGGCTGGGTCCATGGACCGGATGGCGGCCAGACCGAACACCCGGCGCGCGGACTCGCCGCAGTCGCAACTGACGGTGGCCTGCGCCTTCGACATCGGCTGGACGCGGTCGAAGTCGCCGCACTGCGGGCACCGATATGCATATGTCGGCATGCTCACCCCCGCGCTCCTGGTGAAAACCATTGCAACACAGAGCGTCATCCCTCGCATGTCGAGCGGGACGCCAACGGTCGACGAGCTGTCACATGTGCGCCGATAAGCTGTCCGGATGACACGCCAGAAGATCCTCATCACCGGGGCCAGCTCCGGCCTGGGCGCAGGCATGGCGCGGGCCTTCGCCGCGAAGGGCCGCGACCTTGCGCTGTGTGCCCGCCGCACCGACCGTCTCGACGAGCTGAAAGCGGAGCTGACGTCGCGTCACCCCGGCATCAAGGTGGCCGTCGCGGCGCTGGACGTCAACGACCACGAGCAGGTGCCCAAGGTGTTCGGCGCGTTCAGCGACGAGCTCGGCGGCATCGACCGGGTGATCGTCAACGCCGGTATCGGCAAGGGCGCGCCGCTCGGCTCGGGCAAGCTGTGGGCGAACAAGGCCACCATCGAGACCAACCTGGTCAGCGCTCTGGTGCAGGCTGAGGCCGCGCTCGAGATGTTCAAGACGGCGGGGTCCGGGCACCTGGTGCTGATCTCGTCCGTGTTGAGCAACAAGGGCGTGCCGGGCGTCAAGGCCGCCTACGCGGCGAGCAAGGCCGGTGTCTCGTCGCTGGGTGAGTCGCTGCGGGCCGAGTATCCGACGGGCCCGATACGCGTGACCGTGATCGAACCGGGCTACATCGAGTCGGAAATGACGGCGAAGTCGGCGAGCACGATGCTGATGGTGGACAACGAATCCGGGGTCCGCGCCATGGTCGACGCGATCGAGCGCGAGCGGGGCAAGGCCATCGTTCCGGGTTGGCCGTGGCTGCCACTGGTCCAACTGCTGAAGCTGCTGCCTCCGCGGTTCACCAAGCCCTTCGCGTAGCTCTTGTTCGCGGCGGGCGGAGCGGCCGTCCCGCGCCGAGGCTGACACCAGCGCGCAGCCCACTCGCACTAACCCGCGCGGAATACAGTTTCGCGGACTGCGATCGGCGCCTTAGGCGGTGCGGCCGCGCTCCGTGCGGTACCGGCGCACCAGCGCGTCGGTGGAGCTGTCGGATTGCGCCGCCGGCGATTCCTCGCCTGTGAGCACTGGTAGCAGCGCCTTGGCCTGCGTCTTGCCAAGCTCGACGCCCCACTGATCGAACGAATCGATACCGAAGATCACGCCTTCGGTGAAGACGATGTGCTCGTACAGGGCAATCATCTGTCCCACTGTCGAAGGAGTCAGCTGGGTTGCCAATATCGTTGTGGAGGGCCGGTTTCCAGGCATCACCTTGTGCGGCACGACGTCGGCCGCCGTGCCCTCGGCGGCGATCTCCTCCGCGGTCTTGCCGAACGCCAGCACCTGTGTTTGGGCGAACAGGTTGCTCATCAGCAGGTCGTGCATGCTGCCGGTCCCGTCCGCGGTGGGCAGGTCGTCGGTCGGCACGGAGAACCCGATGAAGTCGGCGGGAATCAGCCGGGTGCCCTGGTGCAACAGTTGGTAGAAAGCGTGCTGGCCGTTGGTTCCCGGCTCGCCCCAGAAGATTTCGCCGGTCTCCGTCGTCACCGGCGAGCCGTCTGCGCGCACGGACTTGCCGTTGGACTCCATCGTCAGCTGTTGCAGATACGCCGGGAAGCGCGCCATGTCATTGGAATACGGCAACACCGCCCGCGTCTCGGCTCCGAAGAACTCGTTGTACCAGACTCCGATAAGTCCAAGCAGGACAGGCGCATTGGCCTCGAGCGGCGCCGTCCGGAAATGCTCGTCGACCGCGTGAAACCCCGCCAGGAATTCGGCGAAGCGCTCCCGGCCGATCGCGGCCATCACAGACAGCCCGATCGCCGAGTCCACCGAGTAGCGGCCGCCGACCCAATCCCAGAAGCCGAACATGTTGTCGGTGTCGATGCCGAACTCGTCGACCAACTTGGCGTTCGTCGACACCGCCACGAAGTGCTTCGACACCGCCGTGTCTCCAAGCGCGTCCGTCAGCCATCGCCGCGCCGCCGTCGCGTTCGTCAGCGTCTCGAGTGTCGAAAACGTCTTGGACGCAATGACGAACAGCGTCTTCGCCGGGTCGAGCCCATCCAGCTTGGCCACCAGATCCGCCGGGTCCACATTCGACACGAACCGCGCCGAGATGCCCGCGTCGGCGTAATGCCGCAACGCCTGATACACCATCACGGGACCGAGATCGGAGCCGCCGATGCCGATGTTGACGACAGTCGTGATCCGCTCACCGCTGGCGCCGGTCCACTCCCCGCTGCGCAGCCGGTCGGTGAAGTCGCCCATCCGGTCCAGTACCTCGTGGACATCCTTGACGACGTCCTGGCCGTCGACGATCAGTTCAGATCCCTTGGGCAGACGCAGGCCGACATGCAACACCGCACGATCCTCGGAGGTGTTGATGTGTACCCCCGAGAACATGTCGTCGCGACGGCCGGCCAGGTCTGCCGCTTCCGCGAGATCGACGAGCAGTGCGATGGTCTCGCGCGTGATGCGGTGCTTGCTGTAGTCGATGTACATGTCCCCGACGGTCACGGTCAACTCAGTTCCGCGGGCGGGATCCTCGTCGAACAGCTCCCGCAGATGCTTGGCGCCGATCTGGTCGTGATGTCGCGTCAGGGCATTCCACGCCGACGACGTGGTGATGTCTGGGAGTTGCGCACTATCGGGCATGTTCCGACCCTAATGCGGACCGGTTGCAGCCGGTAGAACGGGGAACGAACCGTGCGCGTTTAGTCCGCCATCGGGAACGGGTACCGCCAACTGACAACATCAAACAAGGGGATTGCCTTGCCTGTCAGCAGCAGAAGCGTGCGTCACGTGTCCGCCGCGATCGCAGCGGCCTCGTTGCTAGGGATGGGTGTACTGGCATCCTGCGACGACAACAACAAGACTCCCGACAACGCGCCGTCCCGATCGCCGAACACGTCAGCGACCACGACGGTGCCGAAGACGGTGATGACGACGTCCGTCGAGACCAACGGCCCCGTGCCCTAACGCGGACCCGGTTCGAAAAGGTTTTGTCGCCGGACTAGTGCGTATGGGCGCCGAATGGGTAAAAGATTGACTTATGGATACCGCGAAGCTCTTGTCATCCGTTCCCACCGGCCTGTGGATCGGCGGTGAGGAACGCTCCGCCGCCAAGACGTTCGACGTTCTTGACCCGTCCGACGACTCCGTGCTGGTCGCCGTCTCCGACGCCACCGCCGCCGACGCGACCGCGGCGCTGGACGCTGCCGCCGCGGTGCAGACCGAGTGGGCCGCGACCGCCCCGCGTAAACGCGGCGAAATCCTTCGGGCGGTATTCGACTCACTGACCGAACACGCCGAAGACCTTTCCACCCTGATGACGCTGGAGATGGGCAAGGTGCTGTCCGAGAGCAAGACCGAAGCGACGTACGGATCGGAGTTCTTCCGCTGGTTCGCCGAGGAGGCAGTCCGCATCCACGGTCGCTACACGCCGAGTCCCGCGGGCTCCGGTCGCATCCTCGTCACGAAGCAGGCGGTCGGGCCGTGTTACGCGATCACGCCGTGGAACTTCCCGCTGGCCATGGGAACTCGCAAGATCGGCCCGGCGATGGCTGCTGGCTGCACGATGATCGTCAAGCCCGCCCAGGAGACGCCGCTGACCATGCTGCTGCTGGCCAAACTGATGGACGAGGCAGGCCTTCCGAAGGGTGTGCTGTCGATCCTGCCGACCACCGATGCGCGTGGGGTCACCGGAGCGCTGCTCGACGACGGCCGGCTTCGGAAGCTGACGTTCACCGGATCCACCGGAGTGGGTAAGGCGCTGGTCAAACAGGGCGCCGACAAGCTGCTGCGCATGTCGATGGAGCTCGGCGGCAACGCGCCCTTTGTCGTGTTCGACGACGCCGACGTCGACGCGGCGGTCGACGGCGCGATCCTGGCGAAGATGCGTAACGGCGGTGAGGCGTGCACGGCCGCGAATCGCTTCCACGTCGCCAATGCCGTCCGCGATGAGTTCACCGAGAAGATGGTCAAGCGGATGAGCGAGTTCACGCTCGGCAACGGGCTGGACTCGTCGGCGACGCTGGGACCGCTGATCAACGCCGACCAGCTGGAGAAGGTCGAGGAACTCGTCGACGACGCCGTTTCCCGCGGTGCCGCTGTGGCGATCGGCGGCAAGGCTCCCGGCGGACCAGGGCATTTCTATCCCGCGACCGTGCTCACCGATGTTCCGCCCGACGCCCGGATCCTGAGCGAGGAAGTGTTCGGGCCCGTCGCGCCGATCACCGGCTTCGAGACCGAGGAAGAAGGCGTCGCCGCGGCCAACAACACCGAATTCGGCTTGGCCGCTTACATCTACACGCGTTCGCTCGATCGCGCCCTGCGAGTGTCCGAAGCGATCGAATCGGGCATGGTCGGCGTCAACCGCGGCGTGATCTCCGATCCGGCGGCCCCGTTCGGTGGGGTCAAGGAGTCCGGGTTCGGCCGTGAAGGCGGTTTCGAGGGCATCGAGGAGTACCTGGAAACCAAGTACATCGGGCTACCGAACTAGCCGCGCGGATCGGACCGCGACACCCCGCGCGCGCAACCCGATCCGGCACCCCCGAGCGCATAAGCTTTGGCGGGTGTACAGCACCCGCTCCGATTCTGCGCGCGCGAATGATGCTGCGCCGCAATCGGATCGGCGACGCTCCGGTGAACGGCGGGCAGGCATTCCCGCGCTGGACGGCGTACGGGCGATCGCAGTCGCCCTTGTCCTGGTCGGCCATGGCGGTATCGCGGGTATGCAGGGCGGGTTCATCGGCGTGGACGTCTTCTTCGTCCTCAGCGGTTTTCTGATCACCTCGCTCCTGCTCGACGAACTCGACTACACGGGCCGGATCGACCTCGCGGGGTTTTGGCGGCGCCGCGCGAAGCGGTTGCTGCCCGCGCTGGTCGTGATGGTTCTTGCCGTCGCCGCGGCCAGCGAATTCTTTCCCCCCGACGCGATCCTGTCGCTCCGCGACGACGCCGTCGCGGCGTTCGTCTGGATCGCGAACTGGAGTTTCATCGCCCGTGAGACGGACTACTTCAGCGAGGGCGGCACCCCGTCACCGCTGCAGCACACGTGGTCGCTGGGCGTGGAGGAGCAGTACTACTTCGTCTGGCCCATTCTGCTGATGGCGGTGGCGTCACTGATCGCGGTGCTGGCCAGGCGACGTCGCCGGCTCGTCATGAGCAACACCGTGCACCTGTTCGTTTTCGGGGTGGCGGCCGCGGGGGCGATCGCATCGGCGGTCGTCGCCGTTGCGATGGTGTCGGACAGCTCGCTGAATCGGGTCTACTTCGGCACGGACACGCGCGCTCAAGCACTGCTGGCCGGCGCGGCGGCGTCCGCGCTGCTGGTTCGGGAATGGCCCGCGCTGACTGCCGGACGATCGGTGATCCGGTCCAGATGGGTCAAGCGGATCACCCGGCTCGTGCCTGTCCTGGGTATCGCTGGGCTGGCCGTCGGCGTGCACTATGCCACCGGCAGCACCGACGACTTCAGCCACGGCATGCTGACTCTCACTGCGCTCGCCGCCGTCGCCGTGATTGCACCCGTGACGATGGATCAGCGCGGCCTCGTCGCGCGGGCGCTGGCGTGCCGTCCGCTGGTGTGGCTCGGCGCAATCTCGTACGGCGTGTACCTGTGGCACTGGCCGGTCTTTCTCGTCCTCAACGGTGAACGCACCGGGTGGTCCGGGCCGTCGTTGTTCGCTGTGCGGTGCGCGACGACGATCGCGCTGGCCGCGGTGTCGTGGTGGGCGATCGAGCAGCCCATCCGCAAGTGGCGCCCGGTCGGGGTGCCGCTGCTGCCGTTGGCGGGCGCCACCCTCGCTACCGCGATCGCGGTCACGATTGTCGTCGTGCCCGCGGCGACCAGGGTCGGCGACACCGCGTTATCGCCGACCACGGTCGCGGCCACGGAAACTCTGGAGCGGCCGGTCCTGGTCCTGCGGCCCAACGACAGGACCGGTCGCGTGGTGTCGGTGTTCGGCGACTCGGTCGGC
>JAVHWG010000257.1:0-12247 GCA_032159965.1 Mycobacterium sp. | reverse complement strand
ACCACTGCTCGATGGCGGTGCCGGAGTTGACCTGCGAATCCAGGATCGGCTTGGAGTTGGCGATGATGTCGTTGATCTGGGGCAGGTTGTCACGGAAGTCGCTGGCGATGTTCGTGGTGGCATCCACCAGCCGCTGCAACGCCGGACCCAACCCGCCCACGGCCAACGACGCCTCGGTCAACAGCGACTCGATCTTGTCCTTGGGCAGCGTCGCCAAACCCCGATTGGCCGAATCCAGCGCCGGGCCGACCTCATCGGGCACCGTGCCCTTGGTGATCGTGGCCCCGTCGGCGAGGTAATGCTTCTCGTCGTTGGGTGCCACCAAATCCAGATACTGCTCGCCGATCGCCGATACCGAGTGCACGTTGGCCACGGCGTTGACAGGGATCTTGTACCGGTCGTCGATACTCAGCGTCGCAATCGCACCGCGCTCCGTCGGCTCCACCGCGGTGACCTTGCCGATCTGAATGCCCCGGTACGTCACATTCGCTGTGCCGTACAGGCCGCCAGAGGCTGGCAGGTCGGCGCGAAGCGTGTACTGCCCGATCCCGGCTAACCGCGGCAGCCGCAGGTAGTACCAGCCCAGGATCAGCAGCGCCGCCACCGTGAGGATCGTGAACAAGACCAGTTGAATCTTGATTATTCGCTTCATTTACGGGCCTCTTTCGACCAGCGGCCCGTTCGGAGCGTCGTGCGGGTTCGGCGTGAACCGCACGTCCGGGATCATCGTCGCCGGATCGCGCCCCCACGACTGCTCCAGCGCACGCAGCATGCCCGACAGGCCGGTACCCGACAACTGGCCGTTGTCGATCGCACTGAGCGTGAGATCCGCCAGGATCGACACGTTGATGTAGTCGCCACGCACCACCTTCGGCACGTTCTCGATGTTGAACGGCGCGGTCAGCATCAGCTTGAGCGCTCCGATCAGATACGGCGATGCCTTGCTCAACTCCCGCAGCGGGCGCTGCAGCAGCTCGAGATTGGTGTGAATGTCCTGGTTCGCCGGAGACAGCGCATTGTCCGCGGCGGTGCTGATCCTGCCCAGCGCCGTGATGGCGTCGGTGAACAGATCGCGCGTATCCGCGAAATGCTTTGCCAGCGGCGGCAATTCGGTCAACAATCGATCGAGTGTGTCATTGTGCTGGGCCACCACCGCGAGCAGGCGGTTGGTCGAGTCGAGCGCGTGAGTGATGTCGTTGGTCTGCTGGTTCAGCTGACTGGTGAACGTGTCCAGCTTGCCCAGGAAATCGCGAATCTGGTCCGCTCGGCCAGTCACGATGTTGTTGACCTCGTTCTGGATCACTTCGAGGTTCGGGATCCCACCACCGCGCAGGACCATCGAGATCGCCGCGAGTACGCGCTCGGTGGTGGGGAAGGCGGACGCGTTCTTCAGCGGGATCGTGTCGTGGTTGCGCAGTTGGCCGGCCGGCTTTTCGGGCGAATCGAGCTCGATGTGCTGCGAGCCGAGGAGGCTGGTCTGACCGATTTTCGCGGTGGCGTTCTGCGGCAGCTTCACATCACCGTCGAGGTCCAGCGTCAGCGTCGCGACCCAATTCTTCAGCGCGATCGCGGTGACCCGGCCGACGTTCACGTCGGCCACCCGCACCCGGCTGTTGACGTTGAGCGCCAGCGTGTCGGGCAGTTCGACGTAAATAGTCTTGTGGCCGGAGCCCGTCCCCGGTCCACCTGGGATCGACACGTTCGAGATGCCGCGCCACGACCCGCACGCGGACATCGTCACCGCGACTGCCACCAGTGCGATGCCGCGGACACCCAGCTTCCTCAGCTGCTTCATCAGCCCCCACCCTCAGCCGGGAAGCCACCTGGCGGCGGCGGACCTGCCACCGGCGCCGGAGCGACCATCGGACCAGGAACCACACCCGGCGCGGGCGCCGGCGGCGGCGGTGCCTGCGGGTACCACGGCGGTGGTGCCGGGCTGTTCTCGCCATACGCATTCGGCGGGCCGGGAAGATTCCCGCCCGGTGGCACGCCGAACGCTGGAGGTGCCGGCGGCGGCACGATGTCCGGGCCGCCCATTAGCTCGGCGAGCGACTCGGGGGTCAGCATGTTCTGGGTGAACGGCTGAACTTCGGTGCCCTGCATACCCGGCGCTACCACCCACCCAGGCTCGTGGTTGCCGTGTGAGAACAGTGTGTCGCGCGACCAGACGCCGGGCACGGTGGTGTCCTTGTATCCCGGCGGCGGCCGTAGCCGGTCTTCGGAGTAGGCGACCTGCTTGGGCAACGTCTCGGCCGTGTAGGCGGTGTTCGCGCCGAACGGCAAATAGTTGAATTTGATCCCATCGAGGATCGGCCCCAGATACTGCGCACACAGCTCGGCCGACTCCTGGTATCCGAGTCTGCTTCCGGCCTGGATTGCACTACAGATGAACTGCATCGGGTTCGCGAAGTTGGCCAAGACCGGCAGGCCGACGATGCCGCCCGCGATCGGTGAGGTGATATTGACGAGGTTTGACGCGAGGTTCGGGAACACGTGCAAACCGGTTTCCAGACCGTCTCGCGGCTCGGGCTGCAGGATCGCAGTGGTCGTGTCGGCGAGATTGTCGACGTCATGGGTCAGGACACCGGCGTTCTTGTCCAGGAACTGACGGGTGGTGCCGAGCAGCTGATCGAGGTCGCGCAGCGAGTTCGCGACTTCTTGGTTGGTGTTGTTGAACTTCTGCGTGAAGCTGGCGAGGTTGTCGTTCAGCGCGACGAACTGCTGGTCACTCCGATAGAGGGCGTTGACAAACAACGCGAGACTACGCACAACCCCGAAGAAGTCGCCACGTCCCTTGTTCAGCGCGGTCAGCGCCTCCGAGAGGCTGTTCAGCGTGTTGTTGATCTGCTGACCCCGGCCGGCCAGGCCGTACGAAGCCGCATCGATGATTCGCGGGAACGGACCGTTGTCGGGCTTGCCGTCGGGACCGATTTTGACGTTGCCCTTGTCGTCGACCTGGGGCCCTAAGCCCTGAAGGATCCGGTTGATCGAGTTGCGCAGCTCGTCCCACTCGACCGGCACCTGAGTGCGTTCGATCGGGATGACGGCGCCGTCCTTCATCACCGGCCCGCTGCCCTTCATCCAGTCCCAGTTCGTGTTGGGATCCTTGGGAGACAACTGGATCGTGCGGGATGCGACGAGGCTTGGATTGAGCACCGATGCGATGGCGTCTGCTGGGACTTTGTACGAGTTGTCGTAGGTGAAAGTCACCTTCATCTGGTCGCCACGCGGCTCGATCGTGTCGATGTTGCCGACCTGCACGCCCATGATCTGCACCTTGTCACCCGGGTAGAGGGCAAGCACCTCGGGGAAGTACGCGACGACGGTGTTGTTGGCGAGCTTCTTGTATAGCTGGTAGCCGACGATTCCGGCAACAATGGCCAGCACCACGACGACGACGGCGATCACTATCGCTGCGCGGGAGAAGTTGCCGCGCTTCAGGTTCCGGATGTTGAAGACGGTAGACATTGGTCAGCGTCCTCCAGTGTCCACGGGCAGCGGAATGCCGGGCGGCGGGGCATCCGGCACCTGCGGACCGGGTCCGGCAGGCGGCGGCGGTCCGGGCAGGTCGCCGGGAGGCACCCCGTACGGCGGGAACGGGTTCGACGGGCCCTGAATGGGCTCCGTGCGTGCACCCGGTGGCGCCGGCGGCAACGGGACAGGTGAGCCCTGCAGGTCGGGCGGCGTCTGGCCCGGGACACCGGCACTGGTGATGCCCGGTGTGTATCCGGGTCCGTTCGGGTTCGGTGGCGACGTCACCACATTCGGTCCTCCGTCAGGACCCGCATATGGCCCGTACGGCCCTTGGCTCTGGTCGAGATGCGAGCACGGCAGCGGATTCCCCGCCGTCGGAATCCCGTCCGCGGGCGGTGTGTAACTGCACGGAGTGCCGGCGGGCACCGCAGGACCGGGGAACTCGGGCGTGCCCTCCAGCACCGCCGGTCCGGGCGCCGGGGCGCCGTTGGGGAAGCGGGCGCCATTCGGGTCGGGCCACCTGAACGCGGGCAAACCGGCTCCGCGCCAGAAGTTTTCGGGGTCGATGCCGCGCTTCTTGAACGCGGCGTCGACGAACGGCTGCAGGATCTGATACGGCAGCAGGTTGACCAACATCACCTTGAAGTAGGGCCCGGACGCGATGGCCTCACCCAGCGAGGCGGTGAACTTGCTCAGCGTGGTGAGCGAGTCGGCCAAGTCGAGTTTGCGCTCGCGCAGGGTGTCGCTGATGGTGCGCAACTGCTCGAGCACATGGTTGAGGTTCGGGTTCTCGTTGATGAAGCCCGTTACCTGTTCAGAGAACGACGACACGCGCTCCAGCAGGTAGGTGATCGCCTGTCCGCGCTCGTTGACCGCGGACAGCAGCGTCTGGGCGTTCACGAGGAGACTGTTGATCTGCTCGCTCCGGTTGCCGAGCACCCCCGCGATCTTGTTGGCA
This sequence comes from Mycobacterium sp., assembly GCA_032159965.1. Lineage (GTDB taxonomy): Bacteria > Actinomycetota > Actinomycetes > Mycobacteriales > Mycobacteriaceae > Mycobacterium. Next base: position 7,815 of record JAVHWG010000257.1, on the reverse strand, counting down.
TTGCCCAGAAGCTGGTTGATCTGGTCGTCACGCTTGCCGATGGTGTCGGAGAACCTCTGGATGCCCTTGAGCGCATCGGTCAGGTGCGGGTAGGTCTGGTCGATGGTGTCGGCCAGCACGTTCAGCGAGTCTTTGACCTTCTGGATGTCCCACTTCGACGCTGCCTTGGTGACGTCGAAGAACGCGTCGTAGATCTGGTACGGCGTGGTGGTCTGGCCCAAGGGCAGGATCCCGTTGGCCTGCAGGGATTTCGTGCCGCGCGGCTCGATCTCGATGTTCTTGCGGCCGAGAATGGTGTCGGTACGGATGGATACCCGGCTGTCCGTGCCCACTTGCATGCTTTGCAGCGCGAAGCCGACGGTGATGTGGTCGCCCTCGATCGTCGTCGAGCGGACGTCCCCGACGTCAACACCCGCCACCCGGACCTTGTCGCCCGGGTGGATGCCGGCGGCGTCCTTGAACTGGGCGTAGTAGGTGGGCGTTGCGAAAATCATCGGCACGCTCACGAAGCTCTGCCCAACAGCGACCACCAGCAACAGGATGATGATGCCCATCAATCCGTTGCGGACGCGGTTTGTATCCTCCAGAGTCCTCATTGCGGCGTGCACCTACCGGTCGGCTGGGTCGTGATACGGACGGTGCGAACCGGGCCGCCGGGCTGCAAGCCGTTCAGCTTCAGTGAGATGTCACAGGCGTAGAAGTTGAAGAAGTCGCCGTAGACGCCGCCCGCGCGGCCGATGATCTTCAACGAGGCAGGCAGCCTCACCAAGATGTCATTGAGCTGGTCCTTCTGGTCCACCAACGGCTGCTGGATGGTTTCCAGATTGTCGAGGGTGTCGTGCAGCAAGGGACGGTTCTCGGCCAGGATGTCGCCAATGGTGCCCGCTGCGTTGCTGATCTCAGCGACCGAGTCCGCAATCGGATCGGCGCGGTCTTTCAGCCCGGTGACCAGCTTCTCGAAGTTGACCACCGTGTCGTCGAACTGCTGCTGATGTCTGACCGTGGTGTCGAGCACGGTGTTGAGGTTCTTGATCACCTCGCCGATCACCTGGTCACGATCCGCGATCGTCGCCGTGAGTTGCGCTGTCTGGTCCAAAATGTCGCTGATCGTGCCGCCCTGGCCCTGGAAGATCGTGATGATCGCCTGCGCGATGTTGTTCACCTTGTTGTAGTCCAGCGCGCGGAACAACGGACGGAAGCTTCCCACGAGTGCGTCGAGGTCCAGCGCCGGCTGGGTGTGCTCGAGCGGAATGGTGGCGCCCGCCTTGATCTGGTTGTTGCTGGGCCCCTTCTTCAACTCCAGGTACCGGTCACCGATCAGGTTCAGGTACCGGACCGACGCCGTGGTGCCGTCGTACAGCGGCAGTGACTGCTCCACATCGAAGTCGATTTGGACGTGCTGACCGTTGTCGATGACCTTGACGTCTGAGACCTTTCCGACCTCCACGCCTGACGCGCGGACGAACTGGCCGGTGCGCAGGCCGCTGGCATTGCTGAATATCGCCGAATACGTCGTGGTGCTGTCGAATCGCATCTGCCCGAACACCACGATGATGATCGCGGTGAAGAGAAGGAGCACAAACGAGAATGCTCCAAGCTTGATTGCGGTCCCGGTGATTTTCATGGGTTGATCGTGTTCTCCCCAACCTGGCGGCCCCACACGTACTCGATCAAGAACGGCGAACCGAGCCCGAAGTGGTTGTACGGCGCGATCGACGCCCCGGTGTCCATCACCAGGTACGGCGCCGGCCAAAGATCACGATTGACTTCTTGCCAGCACCCCGGTTTGCCCTCCGGTCCCCCCCGTGCGTTCACCCGCGGCAGGTTGTCGGGGTAGACGTACGGGTTCGGGACGCCGACGACCTCCGAGTGCGTACGCAGGGAATAGCCGTTGCCGCCAAGTGAATCCGCGATCCTGGGCGCTACATCGTGGAAGTTCCGGATGGTGCACAGGAGCGCGGGACTGTACTCGTTCAGCAGCTGCGACGTGGGGACCAGGTCCTCAGCACCTCGGGTGAGGTACGGGCCGCCTCGCTCGAACACATCACCACCCGTGTTACCGAAGCCGACCGACGCCATCAAGGCGGCGTCGATGTTGGACTGCTGGTCGTTCAGCGTGTGCGCGGTGACTACGAGGCTGTCGAGGAACTGCCAGAAATCTGGTGACGCGTCGGCGTAGACATCGGCCAGTCCGGCCAGCTGCCGGATGTCCTCGCGGATCTGGGGCATCTTCGGGTTGATGTCGGCGAGGATCTCGTTGCCGTGGGTGATCGACTGGCCGAAGCGGTCCCCGAGTCCGTCGAGGGCCTGGGCGGCAGCGGCCAGCGTCTGGTTCAGCTTGACCGGGTCCACCTTTTCCGTGATCGACACGACTGTCTCGAACAGGGTGTTGAACTCCGTGGTCACCGATTTGGCGTGGATCGTGTCCTTAGGGGAGATCCGCTGCTGCACAGGTTGTTTCGGCGAGGTGAATGATACGTACTTGTTGCCGAACACGGTGGTGGCCTTGACGTTGGCGTCCACATTGGCCGGGATCAGGCGGATGTAATCCGGGTTCACGTCGAGCAGGAATTTGGCCTTCGGCTCATTCCCCTCGGTGATCTCGCTGACCTCCGTCACCCGGCCGATCTCGACGCCGTTGTAGGTGACCTTCCCACCCTTGTCCATCGACAGGCCCGATCGGTCGGCCACCATCGTCAACTTCGTCTTCGGTATGAAGGCTCCGTCGAACAGCAGGTACACCAATACCAGAATGGCGACGGTCAGAACCGTCAACACCAGGCCGGCCACCTTGTACGGCGGGGTGCGGGGATTGTTCAGCGGGGCGGACATGGCGTCACACCGTCAGGTTGAAGTTCGGGTCGACGCCGTAGAGCGCCAACGCGACGAGCAGGACCACCATTGCGACCGCCACCAGCGAAGCCCGCATGGCCTTGCCGACCGCCTCGCCGACGCCCACTGGGCCGCCGCTGGCGTAATAGCCGTAGTAGCAATGGTTGAGCATCACGATCACCGAGATGATGATCGCGTCCACGAACGACCACATGACGTCGTCGGGCCGCAGGAACGTCCGGAAGTAGTGGTCGTAGGTGCCTGTCGACTGACCGTAGAAGAGTGTGGTGGTGACCTGCCCGGATACAAAGGACAGGATCATGGCCATTGCGTAAAGCGGGATGATCACCACGAAGCCCGCCATGATCCGCGTCGACACCAGGTACGAGATGGACTTGATGCCCATCACCTCCAGCGCGTCGATCTCCTCCGCGATGCGCATGGCGCCGAGTTCGGCAGTCGCCCCGGCCCCGACGACGGCCGCGAGCGCCACGCCCGACACCAGGGGCGCCGCGGAACGGACATTGATCAGGGCCGCGAAGAAGCCGGTGAACGCCTCGACGCCGATGTTGCCCAGCGATGCGAAGCCCTGGATCGCGACCAGCGACGAGCCCGAGAGGCTGACGAAGCCGACGATCGCGGATGTGCCACCGATGACGGCCATGGCGCCGGTGCCCATTCCGATCTCGGCGATCAGCCGCAGCGTCTCCTTGCGGTAATAACGCATTGCATGCCCGATCTGACCCATCGCAACGACGATGAACCAGCCGACTTGTCCGACGCCGTCGAAGAATCGCGCCGGTGCGCCTACTGCTCTCGAAGTGCGTTCGTATGCCCGCGGGAACCGGGAGCGCAGGACGGCGGAGTTTGTCATCGTCAGCGCCCCGTACCGAACCGGACGCCGATCGTGGTGAGCACCACGTTGACCGCGAACAGCGCAATGACACAGAGCACCAGCGTCTCGTTGACAGCGGTACCCACGCCCTTGGCGCCACCGGAGACGGTCAGGCCGCGGTAGCAGCCGACGAGCCCCGCGATCAAGCCGAACACTGTGGCCTTGACAACGGAGATCAATACCTCTGGCAGGCCGGTGATCAGGGTCAGCGTCGACAGGTAGGCACCCGCGGAGACGTTCTGCAGGTACACGCCGAACAGGAATCCACCGACGAGGCCGATGGTGATCACAGCGCCGTTGAGCAGCAGCGCGACGAACGTCGAGGCGACGACGCGGGGCACCACGAGCCGGTGGATCGGATCGATACCGAGCACCTCGAGTGCGTCGATCTCCTCGCGGATGGTGCGTGCACCCAGGTCGGCGCAGATGGCAGTGGAGCCAGCACCCGCCACGACCAGCACCGTCACCAGCGGGCCGAGTTGAGTGACTGCGCCGATGGCCGCACCGGCACCGGACACGTCAGCCGCACCGAACTCCGCCAGCAGGATGTTCAGCAGGAAGATCAGCAGGACGGTCAGCGGCGCGGACACCGCGAGAGTGGGCAGGAACGACACCCGGAAGAGGAACCAACTCTGAAGGATGAATTCCCGCCACTGGAACGGTCGCAGCAACGCTTTGCCGGTGAGGACGCACATGCGCGTGAATCCGCCGACCGCCTCCAACGCAGGCCGGGTGGTGTCCCGCACGTAGCCGGCGAAGCCGGTCGACGAGGTCAAGGAAGCACCCGCGCGTCGTAGCCGCGTTCACCGCGGCGCAACGGCAGATTCTGTCGCACGCCCCCTCCTTGCCCCTCTACCGAAAACGTGACGTCCATCTCACTACTGCTTGGTAAGTAAGTCGGACCACAGGACTGTACCCGATGGCTGCGCGGCCGTACACCGCATCCGCCTTATTGGTCTCTTATCGATTAGCAAACTCGTAACCTCCTAGCCATCTTCTGCCGCCCCCGCTGAAACCGTTGCTGCAGAGTCTGTTTCAGGCCTCGCCGGCTGGGCGCCGGCCCCGAACCGCGCCCGCAGCTCGGTTTTGAGGACCTTGCCAGCAGGGTTACGCGGCAGCGCGTCGACGATTTCCAGCGCTTTCGGGTGCTTGTAACGGGCGAGGCGCTCGTTGAGGAATTCGACAAGATCCGCCAGCGTCAGACCGTCGCCAGCAACGGCGGCGACAGCCACCGGGACTTCGCCCCAATGCTGGTCCGGTCGGCCGATCACGGCCACCTCGATGATTGCCGGATGAGCCGCCAGCACATTCTCGACCTCGGCGCAGTACACGTTCTCGCCGCCGGAGATGATCATGTCCTTCTTGCGGTCGACCACCCAGATGTAGCCGTCGCCGTCGCACCGCACGAGGTCGCCGGAGTGGAACCAGCCGCCGGCGAACGCCTCCGCGGTGGCTTCGGGGTTGTTCCAGTAGCCGGCCATCAGCGTCGGGGCGCGATAGACGATCTCACCGACCTGGCCGACGCCGACGTCGTTCATCTGATCGTCGACAATGCGTGCGGCGACGGTGGGAATCACCTTGCCGACAGAGCCTAGTTTGCGAATTGCATCCCCGCCCAACAACATACATGTGACCGGCGACATTTCGGTCTGCCCGAATGCGGCCAGGATCTGCGTTCCCGGAAAGGTATCCGCCATCTGCCGAAGGAGCGTATCCGACGCCGGCGCGGCGCCCCACGACAACACGCGCAGCCGAATGGGCCGAGGGCGGGCCTGCTGGGCCGCACACACCGCCTGCCACTGGGCCGGCACCAAGAAGATCGCCGTCACCTTCTCGGACTCGAGCACATCGAGCAGTTCACCGGGATCGAACGCGCCCAGCGGGTAGATGACCGTCGGCAATCCGAGCAGCAGCCCGACGATCATGTTGCCGATCCCCGCGATGTGAAACAGCGGCACGCCGATGAAACCGACGTCGTTGTTGATATTGGCGCCCGTGGTGAACAACGAGGTCATCGCCTGGCCCTGGAGATTGACGTGGGTCAGCACCGCGCCCTTGGGCCGACCGGTGGTGCCCGACGTGTACATGATCAGCGCAGGCGAGTCGTTGCCGATGTCCACCGGCTGATGCGGCGGGCCGTCTTCGGTGATCAACACCTCGTACCCCAGCACGCCGTCGGAACCGGAAGTCGGCCCGGAAATCCCCGTGTCGGACCCGGCCACGATCACCGTGCTCAGCGTGGCATCGATGCCGCGCACCGCTGTCGCAAGCCGGGCGAGCACAGACTCGGTGATCACCACTCGGGCGTCACAATCGCCGACCAGGAACGCGATCTCCGGCGCGGTCATCCGGAAGTTGACCGGCACGGCGATCGCGCCGAGCTTGTTGATCGCCAGAAACGACTCGACGAACTCCGGGCGGTTCAACATCAGGATCAGTACCCGGTCGCCGTAGACGACTCCCCGCCGGCTCAGCGCGTCGGCCAGAGCGCTGACCCGGAGCTGCAGCTGCGCCCACGTCGTCGTCTGTCCCAGGTACCGCAGCGCGGTCGCGCCGGGCCGCATCAACGCGTGCGTCGCCAACTGGTTGGTCCAGTTCTGACGGCGGGCCAGGTACGGCTGTTCTGAATGCACGTCTCAACCCTGCGCCGAGCGGCCAGTTATCACACGGAAAACGTCGAATTGGCGTGCAGAAGTGGCCATTCGAGTAGTCATGCACTCAGTTGCTCGGCGCGGCGCTTCAAGTTGTCAGCCAGATACTCGAGAGCGTCGTTGACGACCTTCTTCACCATCGCCTTCGGGACGGCCAGCTTGGTCTCGACGTCGAGGTCCACCGTCAGCAGTGAAGTCGTACCCATTCCGACCACCGAGAAGTTCTGCTGCTGCTTGGCGAACAGGTCGCCCTGCTGCAACACGGTGTAGATCTCCGCGGCGCTCGGATAGTAGACAGCGCAGATGTACGTGCCGTCCATGCCCTGCACGGCGATGTCCATTCGCAGCTGACTGGGCCTGCCGTCGTCGTAACGCGCCAGCACCCAGCAGCCTTTCACTTCCTCGTTCCACAGCGGGTACGCCTCGAAGTCCGCGACGATGGACATGATCGTCTCCGGTGTCGCGGCGACCTCTAACGTCTTGCTGACGATCGGCACCCGCCGAGCATACGAGAACCACTGGTCGTCATCAGGTCACGAATCCGGTGTCGGCACCGCCCCGGCCGGCACGCCCAGCGTCGAGTCCTCGCGCACCGCCGCGTCGCGGATCAGCCCGCGCAGCAATGCGGTGCTGAACTCGACGGCGATCTCCTCCGCGCTGCGCCGTCCGGTGGGCCGCAGCCAGCGGTAGGCGCCGAGCGTCATGCCGATGTAGCCCAGTGCCAGTACGTGTGAATCGCACTCGTAGAACTCACCGCTGGCGATCCCGCGGTCGATCACGTCGCGGACATGCTCGTAAACGGTGGTCTCGGCGGTGCGGATGTATGCGACCTGCTCCTCGGTGAACCACTCTGTGATGTAGGGGCTCTCCTGGAAGTAGACCGCGGCGCCATCGATGTTGTTGGCGATGTTCTCGAGCAGCCGCTTGGTGAAGTAGAAGATCGCCTCACGCGCGGACCACGACGGCTCGTCGTGCACGGCGGCCACCGTCCGGTCCGCCGCCTCGCGATAGATGTCGAACAGGATCAGCGACTTGCTCGCGTAGTAGTGGTACACCGTTGCCTTGTTGAGCCCCACAACGTCGGCGACGTCGTTGATCCGCGTGCCGTGGTAACCGCGTGCGGCGAACAGCCGCGTGGCAACCGCGAGCAATTCCTCGCGCCGGGACAGCTCGATCGTCCCGCCGTGTGGTTCTGAGCTGCTAGTTACCCGCATGGCGAGTCACTATATTTCGCGGCACAGCCCCGCGACCAATCAACCGGTTGGATTGGTCGCTGCAAGTGAACTTCCCGCACTGGCAGAATCGGGGGCTAGACTCCGGACAGGCCAACTAGTCGAGGAGGTGCGACGTGGATCCGAATCCGGACTACGACATCAGCGACGAAGGTGAATTCTTCTTCAACTACATCGCATTCGGGTTGCGGGGCATCGTTGGTCC
>JAVHWG010000254.1:0-3260 GCA_032159965.1 Mycobacterium sp. | reverse complement strand
GATACAGACAGGTACCCGAGTCCCGTGAACGCCCCCATTGTCAGTCTCGGCGACGCCCGGTTGGCCTTCGGGGATCGGGTTCTCTGGCAGGGGCTCGATTTGACGGTCGAACCCGGCGAATTCATCGCGATTCTGGGACCCAACGGTTCCGGCAAGACATCACTGCTGAAGGTACTCACCGGTCAACTGGCGCTCACATCCGGTTCCGCTTCTGTTGCTGGGCAGCCAGTTTCGTCCGGAAACAGCCACGTCGGCTACATCCCACAACACAGAGCAATCCCCGTATCGACGATGCGCGGCCGGGATCTGGTAGGTCTGGGCATCGATGGTCACCGATGGGGACCGGCGGGACGTTTGCGCCTCCGGCGCGAGCGCGATCTTGCCGTCGATCGTGCGATAGCTGAGGTTGGTGCGGCGCATTACGCGCACGCGCCACTCGCAGTGCTCTCCGGCGGAGAGTTGCAGCGACTACGGATTGCTCAAGCCTTGGCTGGCGATCCGGTCTTACTGCTGTGTGACGAGCCGCTGCTCAACCTGGATCCAGCTAGCGCACAACAAGTTTCGGTGCTTATCGACAAACGCAGGCGCGACGCGTCGACGGCGGTGCTGTTCGTCACCCACGAGATCAACCCCGTGCTGCCCTTTGTGGACCGTGTGCTGTATCTGGTGGACGGGAGGTTCCGGGTCGGCACTGTGGAACAGGTGATGACGTCGGAGAACCTCTCGCAGCTGTACCGGGCGGAGGTCGACGTGGTGCGGGTACGGGGACAGTATGTCGTGGTGGGAAATCGTGGGTTCTGTCATGAATGAGCTGCTGCACAACATGTTTGCGTTCGAAGTCACCGCCGACCTCTTGCGCCGCGGTTTTGTCCAGCAGGCGGTTGTTGCCGCCGCCCTGCTCGCGTTGGTCGCCGGGCTCATCGGTCCCTTCATTGTGATGCGGCAACTATCGTTCGCTGTGCACGGTTCTAGCGAGCTGTCATTGACCGGTGCGGCTTTCGCTCTGCTGACAGGATTGAACGTCGGAGCCGGAGCGCTGGTCGGAAGTCTTTTCGCCGCTGTGTTGTTCGGCTTCATGGGGCAGCGCGCCCGCGAACGGGATTCCGCCATCGGCGTGGTCGTGGCATTCGGTCTCGGGCTCGCGGTGCTGTGCATCCACCTGTATCCGGGGCGGGCCGGAACGAGTTTCGCGTTGCTCACCGGTCAGATCGTCGGAGTGGGGTATGCCGGGCTGACCCAGCTCGTCGTGGTGACGGTGATCGTCGCGGTCGTGCTCGCAATCGGATACCGCCCGTTACTGTTCGCCACGGTAGACCCCGAGGTCGCGTCAGCCCGGGGCGTGCCGGTGCGCGCGCTCGGAATTCTATTCGCCGCGCTCGTCGGAGTAGTCGCAGCACAAGGCGTGCAGATCGTCGGAGCCCTGCTGGTGATGTCGTTGCTCATCACGCCCGCCGCGGCCGCCGCGAGAGTGTTCTCGTCACCGGCGGCAACCATCGCTGCATCGGTGGTCTTCGCCGAGATCGCCGCTGTCGGCGGCATCGTGCTGTCGCTCGCACCGGGCGTACCGATTTCGGTTTTCGTCACAGTGATCTCGTTTGCGATATTCGTCGTCTGCTGGCTGATGGAACGTCGACGGCGTACCCCGGCGTACGCATAGGCTGCGTTTCGTGTCAGCGGAGGACAGGACCATCGACCTCAACGCCGATCTCGGAGAGAGTTTCGGAGTGTGGCGTCTTGGCGACGACGACAACATGCTGCGGTTGATCACCAGCGCGAACGTCGCCTGCGGTTTTCATGCCGGTGATCCGACGGGACTCTTGCGCACGTGCCGCGCCGCCGCTGACAACGGAGTTCAGATCGGCGCACAAGTGAGTTACCGCGACCTTGCCGGCTTTGGACGCCGTTACATCGACGTCATTCCCGAGGATCTGACGGCAGACGTGATTTACCAAATCGGTGCCCTCCAAGGCCTGGCCGCCGCGGCCGGGTCCGAAGTCTGTTACGTCAAACCACATGGTGCGCTGTACAACACGGTGGTCACGGACAGCTCGCAGGCGCATGCCGTCGCCGAAGCGGTGCACGCGGTGAATCCAGAACTGCCCGTGCTGGGCCTGGACGGGTCGGCGATGTTCGACGCGGCGCGTGGCCTGGGTTTGCGCTGTGTGGCAGAGGCGTTTGCCGACCGGGCGTACCAACCCGACGGGCAACTCGTGTCACGCCGCGAGCCCGGTGCCATGATCACCGACCCTCGCGAGGTCGCGCAGCGCGTGGCGGAGATGGTTTCCCGCGGAGAAGTCACCGCGATAGACGGATCTACAATCCGGGTTCACGTGGAATCGGTTTGCGTACACGGGGATTCGCCCGGCGCCGTTGAGATCGCCGCCGCTGTCCGGGATCGACTGACCGCTGACGACGTCCAGCTGAAGGCCTTCACTTAGTAGTCGGCCCGCCGCGCATTGACGATGATGACGATAATTTATCGGTAGCGCGATGGCGCCGGGTCATGTCCGGTAAAGTTCCGTCCCTGATCGCCGCAGGCGGCTGCGGCCGCGCACTCGCGGTTGAGCGAGGAGGGTCGATGGGGCTGTTCAGTGGGCACGATGCCGTGATCACACGTACGGTCCGGATCCAACTGGCCATCTTCACCGCGCTCACTCTGCTTGCCGTGCTTGTTCTGGGTTGGTACTACCTGCGGCTGCCGTCGCGCGCCGGTATCGGGCAGTACACGCTCTATGCCAACTTCCCTTCGTCGGGCGGTCTGTACGACACGGCGAACGTGACCTATCGCGGCGACACGATCGGACGGGTGACCAGCGTCGAACCGACCGAGAACGGCGCTAGGGCGACGATGAGCATCAGCGATCGGTACAAGATCCCAACGAACGCCGTGGCCAACGTGCATTCGGTGTCGGCGATCGGCGAGCAGTACGTCGACCTGGTAGGCCCCGACAATCAGACCAAGTACTTCGCCGACGGGGCCACGGTTTCCAAGGGCACGGTGCCCGACGAGATCGGTCCGGCGCTGGATTCGGCCAACCGGGGTTTGGCGACGCTGCCCAAGTACAAGATCGAGTCGCTGTTGACCGAGGCATCGTTGGCGGTGGGCGGGTTGGGTCCGGCGTTGCAGCGGCTAGTGGATGCCACCACGAACATCGCCAGCGACTTCCGTGACAACCTGCCCCAGATCAACGACATCATCGCCAACTCCAAGCCGATCCTGGATTCGCAGGTCAACTCCGGCACCGCCATCGAGCAGTGGT
>JAVHWG010000235.1:0-4125 GCA_032159965.1 Mycobacterium sp. | reverse complement strand
CACAGCAGTTCTGGATGTTGCGGGACGCCTCCGAGCCGGTCTGCAGCACGTTGTACTGCACCGTCCAGTTGCCGGCGGTCGAGTCGAGGTACAGCGGGGCTCCGCCGGTGTAATCCTCGTCGTGCAGCCAGTTGTACTTCATGACGGACGGGCTGGTCATCGGCATCTGGGTGTAGAGAGCGCCACCGTCGTCGAGTACCCGCATGTCCTGGAAGATCTCGTTGTAGGTGACGGTTGCCCCTCCGCTGTAGGAAGTTCCTTCCCAGCCGAGGTTGACGCTGATCGCGGTGTAGGGCAGCTGCCCGATGGCGTTGTGGCTGATCGTGGTGCCGGTGGTGTAGCCGACGAACACCCCGACGGCGCTGCGATAGACCTGTCCGGCAAAGGTGATGGCGTTGTCGGTCACCGTGTTGCCGCTGACCTGATCGCCGGTGGCTGCCGTGCGGTCGGGTGTGTCGACGCTGCCGATCTGCAGGGCGTTACTGCCGATGTCGGTGAACCGCGAGCCGATCACCGTGTCGTTCTTGCTGCCGCGGCCGAGCTCGAGCCCGACGGTGGCCAGATGGGTGAAGGTGTCGCCGGAGAAGACGAGGTTGCTGTCGTGGTCAAACGTGACGTTGCCAGGTGTGCGGGTCAAGTCGCTCATCGGCACCTGGGTCATGCCGCTGCCGGTGATGCGCCAGCCGGCTTGCCCTTCGGCGTATCCCTCCGACGTACCCGGTACCAGCCAGGTGGCGTGCTCGAAGGTCAGGCCGCTGAAGGTGAGGTTCGACAACGGTGAGGTGCCGGTGCCGCTTCCGCTGACCAAGGTCTGCACAGTCGGTGCTTCGACGTCCGCACTGGCCAGGTTCTCACCCGGGCGCGGGACGTAGTAGAGCGTGCCTGTGCCGGAGTTGAGATAGAACTGGCCGGGGTTGGAGAGTAGTTCGTAGGCGTTCTGCACCCATGACACGTTGTACGGGTACTGGTTGACTACGGCTCCGCTGGCGAAGTTGTACGGCAACTCGGCGTTGGTGTAGCACGGCTGCGCGAGGGTGATCGCCGTCCCCGAGGCGGCGGTTATCGGGCAGGACTTGTGCACCCAGGTGTTCTCGCTGACCACTTCGGCTCCGACCACGTCCGGCCAAGAGGCCATGCTGGAGTCGGGCGCGGTAAGCCCGGTCGAGGTCGCTGACCAGCCAGAGGGGTTGGACGGGCCGCGGGCGATCTGGGCTCGGACCCCGTCGACATACAGCTCGCGGGTGTGCAGTGAGGTGCCGACGGAAGCGCTCCAGATGTTCTTGGCGCTGTCGTGCAACGTCCAGCCGGTGATCTGCTGGGCGCCGCTGATCTCCGGCGTTTCTCCGGGGTAGGCCTGGTAGACGACGCGGTGGCCGCTCGTGCCCGAGTCGTGCGCGGCATCGCTGAAGGACCAGGTGGTCGAACGTCGGTAGACGCCACCGCGCAGATTGACGACGATGTCGCCGGTCATGGTCGCGGTCAGGCCCCGGACCATCGCCTGGGCTCCGTCCAGGCTGCACGGTGCGCTGAGGGTGCAGCCGCTGGTCGCGGTCGCCGTGGGAGACGCATACAGCGTGGTCTGCACGCTCGCCGATGCCGGCGGCGCAAGAGCAATCAGGCCTCCGGCTCCCAATACGGCCGCCGTCGCAGCGGCGAGAACAGACACAAGTTTTGTTCTCCAGGCATGGCTCATCGGCGGGTGCCTCTCGAATTTCGCGGCGAGGACGTCGTGCTGGACCACCGGACGCGGTGCGACCCAGCGGGGAAGCGGAAACAGCTTCCTATATGATCCAGGATCCTGGAACGCGGCTCACTGGTTGTCAAGGCTTTGGGCCGGACGGCCACGGCGGCGCCGGGCTGAGAACCTCCCCTGAACTCTGCTTGCGGGATGCGGAAACTGAGTCAGCGCCAGTGACCTGGTGCTCAGTCACGGTGGAACACCTCCTCCATCGGCGCCCACCACTGCCCGTCATCGGCGGTGTCGACAGGCTGCTGGCAGGGATCGGTGAGCTGCCACCACCGTTTCGTCTCAGGATCCGCGGCCATCGCCGCCATGTCGGCGTCATAGTCGTCGCCGTCGTACTCCAGATAGGAGAACAGGACGCCGTCGCGCAGGTAGATCGAGTAATTGCGGATGTGTACCGCGCGGAGCTTCGCGAGCACGCCGGGCCAGGCGTCGGCGTGCAGCGCGCGGTACTCCGCCTCTTTCTCCGGGCGCAGCCTGATGACCGACGCGAAGCGCTGCACGCTCTCCACTGGATCAATACCGGATGATCGACTCATGAGACCAAAATAGGGCTGGCCGATTGCTTCGCGCGGATCGCGTCCCAGTCCCAGTCGACGCCGATTCCGGGGCCGGCCGATGGATAGGCGTAGCCGTCCCGGACTTCGAGCTGCGAGCTGGTGATCGACTCGAGTTGCGGAATGTGCTCCACCCACTGGCCGTTCGGTACGCCGCAAGCAAGCGCGACGTGCAACTCCATCAGGAAGTGGGGCGCGACCGGAACGTTGTACGCCTCCGCCAGGTGCGCGACCTTGAGCCAGGGCGTGATGCCGCCGATGCGGGCCACATCGACCTGAACCACCGAGCAGGCGCCGGCATGCAGGTAGTCCTTGAACTGGCTGACGCTGTAGAGCGATTCACCCACCGCGATCGGCACCGGCGAGAGGGCCGCCAAGCGGGCATGCGCCCCGACGTCATCGGCCGCAAGCGGCTCTTCGATCCAGGCGAGGTCCAGGTCGGCCAGGGCCCTGCTGCGTCGCTCGGCGTTATCGAGGCGCAGCCCCTGGTTGGCGTCGACCATGAGCTGAAACGTATCCCCCACCGCGGCACGTACCGCGCTGAGCCGAGCACGATCCTCCATATGGTGGGGCTTGCCGATCTTCAGCTTCGCACCCTTGAAGCCGGACTCCCGCATGCGGACCGCGTCGTCGACGAGCTCTTCTGCAGACAGGTGCAGCCACCCGCCCTCAGTCGTGTAGACGGGCATTCGGTCGTGCGCACCGCCGACAGCTCGGTACAACGGGACGCCGGTACGGATGCACCGGAGATCCCAGAAGGCGATATCGATCGCAGCGAGTGCCAGCGAGCTGATCGGCCCGACGGCCAGTGCGTGCATGCTGAACAGCAGAGACCGCCAGTTGGCTTCGAGGGTCTCGGTGTCCATCCCGATCACCCGCGGGAGCAGATGGTCACGCAAGAGCGCGACAATCGAACTTCCTCCGCTACCGATCGTGTAGGTATAGCCGGTGCCGACGCCGCCCTCGTCGTCGGTCAGGGTGAGGATCGGCGTTTCCTGGCTGACGAAGGACTGGATCGCGTCGGTCCGTTGCGTCATCGGTTTGAGGTCAACCAGCGTGAGCTCGGCCCGAACAATGCGCGCCATGACTATGCCTCCGTGTCTCGGGTCGGTTCGCCGACCGCCGGCAGCACTTGCAGCTCCAGGTAGGACGGTGTGGATGCGGCATGCTGAATCGTCTGATGGGCCTTGACGAAATCCCCCTGGGTGGCCGTCGCGATCGCACCACCGTGATTGGGGTTGACATCGAAGCGGGGATAGTTGGAACTGGAGATCTCCACTCGCACCGCGTGCCCTGCCGGTATCACGATGCTGGTGTAGCCGAGATCGATCCGGTACTCGTGGCACTCGCCCGGAATGACTGGTTCGGAGTGCGACGTGCCGTGCCGGTATCGCGCCCGGACGATGCCGTCACACACGCTCAGCGCACGGCCATCGGGATGGACCTCGACGAGTTTCGCCGTCCAGTCGGTGTCCGTCGCCGACGTCCGGGCGTGCAGTACGACGTTCACCGCGCCGCCGATCTCGAGGTCCTGCTCGAGCGGCGCGGTCGTGTAGGACAGCACGTCCGGGCGCGCCTCGACGGTTCGTTGGTCCCGCGGCCCGGCGTGTAGACCGACATAGGCGCCCGGCAAGAACGTCGAGCCACCGACAGTCGGTACCGGATCGGCCGGATCGAAGACGTACTCAGCAGTTCGTTCGTCATCGCCGGGCAGGGCGCTCTGCAGGGAGCCCGGCGCGGCGCCGTCCGGTGCGGGTACCAGGTACAGCCGGGTCGTCACCGCACGCTTCGGTGGCCAGCTGTCCTCCGCACGCCAGCGGTTGC
>JAVHWG010000211.1:0-3191 GCA_032159965.1 Mycobacterium sp. | reverse complement strand
ATCGTGGCCGGTGGGGCGATGTACTTCGTCAACTAGTGCGACTTCGCCATCTGCAGCGAGACGGCGACCTTCTTCGATCCGCACGTCAACGCGGGCATCGTCTCGGCACTCGAACCGATGGGCATGCTGGCACTCGGCGTGCCGTACGGCGAAGTGATGCGCTGGGCGCTGCTGGGCAGCGAGGAGCGGATGAGTGCGCAGACCGCGTTGCGGATCGGCCTCGTCACCGAGGTCGTCCCCGACGAGCAGTTGCGCTTGCGGGCAGTCGAATTGGCGACCGAGATCGCCGCACGCCGCCCGTTGGGCGTCCAGGGCACGGTCCGCGCGATGTGGGAAGCGCGCGACCTGACGCCCAGCACCGCGGCGCGACACGGCAAGTTCTACACCGACCTGGGCAATGCCGGCGCGGGCCGCACCGACTCTCGCGCCAACAAGAAACCGCCGCGAACAAGATGAGCGCGAGCAGACGCAAAAGGCCCTGAAACACCCCCTTTAAGGGCCTTTTACGTCTGCTCACCGAACGGAGGAGAGGGCAATGACTGACACCGCCACGGACCAGCTAGTCGAATTCGAACTATTGATCGACGGCGAATCCGCCTCTGCCGCAAGTGGAGACACGTACGACAGCACCGATCCGTTCACCGGACAACCCTGGGCGCGCGTGCCCAACGGTGGCGCGGCCGACGTGGACCGCGCCGTGGCCGCCGCACGGGCAGCGCTCAACGGGCCGTGGGGGGCACTCACCCCGACCGCCCGCGGCAAGCTGCTGTGGCGACTAGGCGAGGTCATCGCCCGCGAGGCCCAGAACCTGGCCGAGCTCGAGGTCCGCGACGGCGGCAAGCTGACCCGCGAGATGGTCGGCCAAATGAAGGCACTGCCGGACTACTACTTCTACTACGGCGGCCTCGCCGACAAGCTGCAGGGTGACGTCGTGCCGGTCGACAAGCCCAACTACTTCGTCTATACCCGGCAAGAGCCGGTCGGCGTGGTTGGTGCGATCACCCCGTGGAACTCGCCGCTGCTGCTCCTGACCTGGAAGCTCGCGGCCGGCCTGGCGGCGGGGTGCACGTTCGTCATCAAGCCCAGCGACCACACGCCGACGTCGACGCTGGCGTTCGCAAAGCTGTTCGCCGAGGCAGGTTTTCCCCCTGGCGTGGTCAACGTCGTCACCGGCTGGGGTCCGGAGACCGGCGCCGCGCTCGCATCCCATCCCGGGGTCGACAAGATCGCGTTCACCGGGTCGACGGCGACCGGCATCCACGTCGGCAAGGCCGCGATCGAGAACATGACCCGCTTCACCCTCGAACTCGGGGGTAAGTCGGCGCAGGTGGTGTTCCCCGACGCCGATCTCGACGCGGCCGCCAACGGTGTCATCGCCGGGGTGTTCGCCGCCACCGGTCAGACCTGCCTGGCGGGATCTAGGCTGCTCGTCCACGAGAGCGTCGCCGACGCGCTGGTCGAGCGCATCGTGGCGCGCGCCGCCACCATCAAGCTCGGGGATCCGAAGGACCCGGCGACCGAGATGGGCCCGGTCTCCAATCAGCCACAGTACGAAAAGGTGCTGTCCCACTTCGCGTCTGCTCGCGAACAGGGGGCGACGGTCGCCTACGGCGGCGAGCCGGACGCCGATCTCGGCGGATTCTTCGTCAAACCGACCGTACTGACCGGCGTCGATCCCTCGATGCGGGCCGTGGCCGAGGAGGTCTTCGGACCCGTGCTCGCGGTGATGACCTTCGCCGACGAGGACGAAGCCGTCGCCGCCGCCAACTCCACCGAATTCGGCCTGGCCGCCTCGGTGTGGACCAAGGACGTGCATCGCGCCCACCGGGTTGCCGCCAAGTTGCGGGCAGGCACTGTCTGGGTCAACGCCTATCGCGTGGTGTCGCCACACGTCCCGTTCGGCGGTATCGGCTACAGCGGCATCGGCCGCGAGAACGGCATCGACGCCGTGAAGGACTTCACCGAGACCAAGGCGGTGTGGGTGGAGCTGTCCGGCGAGACCCGCGACCCGTTCACGCTCGGTTAGACACCCCATCACCAGAAGGAGAACCGAATGACGATCGATCTAGCGGCAGCAGACAAGGTGCTGGCCGGTCTGCGCCCGTTCCCGGTGGCGGTGACCACCATCGACGGAGACGTCGTCAACGGCCTGATCTCGCTGTCGGCCGGCTCGGCGAGCATCGTGCCGGAGCTGCCCCGCGCGACCGTCAGCCTGACCAAGTACAACAAGACGCACGACATGCTGCTCAGCTCCGGCGTCTTCGTCATGCACATGCTTTCGGCGGGACCCGATGAGGTCGACGCGTCGATGGACATCCTGATGACCCTCGGTGGTAGCTCGGGTCGCGACGGCGACAAGATCTCTCAGCTGCGCACGAAGCCCGGCATCACTGGCGCGCCAATCCTTCTCGACGCCCACAGCTACGTCGAGTGTCGGATTACGGGCTCGCTGGACAACGACGAGAACACCATCTTCGTCGGCGACGTCGTCGCTGCCGAGGTATTCAGTTCCGAACAGCGGCTGCGCATCGGCGAGGCGTGGGGCAAGTTGCCGCACGACTGGATCGAGCAGTACGAGGCGAATCACGAACCGCAGCTGCAGAGCGCTCGCGACCTGCGGGCGGCTGCCGCGCAATCGGTGTGAGCACTCGACAGCCCGGCGCGTGGAAGCTGCCGGACGAGCTGGTGATGCTGCGCGACACCGTGCGGCGATTCATGGATGCCCACGTGCATCCGATCGAGGAGAAGTTGGACCATGACTCCGTCGGACTACCCCGCGAACGACTCGTCGAGCTGCAGGCCGAGGCCCGCAAGCTCGGACTGTGGTCGCTGCAGACTCCTGAGGAGTACGGCGGCGCCGGGCTCGGCGTCCTCGGCCAGGTAGTGGTCGCTGAGGAAGCCGCGAAATGCCGCATGGGAGCCTTCTTTCCGGCCCTCGGTGCGTTCGGCGGCAATCCTCCCAACATCATGTTCAAGGCGTCGCCCGAGCAGTTCGACAAGTACGCCAAGCCGATCGTCGACGGCACCATGTCCAAGGCGTACACCGCGATCACCGAGGCATCCGGTGGGTCGGATCCGGCGCGGGCGATCAAGCTCAAGGCAGTGCGCGACGGTTCAGGCAACGGCGACTACGTACTCAACGGATCCAAGATGTGGATCTCCCACGCCCCGGACGCCGACTGGGGCGTGGT
>JAVHWG010000288.1:0-2985 GCA_032159965.1 Mycobacterium sp. | reverse complement strand
CCGTCTGGGAGCTGCTGGTCTTTCCATCCCCAGAAGGTTTTAGCGAGATGATGAGATCTGCACAGGCACTTCAGGTTCGACGCGTGCGTCTGGCCGCCGTCACGGTAAGGCGTGCTGTGGTCGACGTCGCATTCGATCGCGGGGCGATCACAAGCGGGAGCACGACAGGTCAGGTCGCGCGCGCGGACGAAGTCGGCGAGCCTGCGCGACGGCGTGTAACCGGCTTCGGCAGGGGCGTCGGCCGGGTGCACCACCGGCTGCAGCCGCGCTTCGCGTGCCAGGTCGACCACAAGATCGGCCGGGATCAGTTCGCCGGTTTGCACGTGATAGCCCGGTGTCTCGGATGAGCCGTCCACCGTTGCCTGCTCAGCGACAACGTGAATGGTCACCGGCACAGGGTTCGGCAACTGCCCACCCGCCGGGCAGACCTCCCGCCCGCAACGGCACGACAGCTTCTCGTGACCGGCGCCCAAAGCGCCCAATGCATCGGCGATGCGGATATCGTGGCGGCGCGGGTCCGCTTCGCACACACTGCCCGCGAGCGCCTCGAGGCGCGCCTCCAAAGCGGCCGCGTCAGCGAGCAGCATCGTCGCCGACATACCCGCCAAGCCGCTGTCGCTGTCCCAGAACACGACTCCGCGTTTGTCTGCCTCTTCACGCTTGCAACGCACTCCATCCCGATCGATGCGGCGGACGACCCGATCGACAGCGGCGGCCAAGCGACTCCGGCTCAGGCAACCCCATCGGGGCGCGTGCGCGGCCAGCTGCCGATCGACGTCGCCTATGGCGTCCTCGGTGACGAGTTCGGTGCGATACGAGATGGTCTGGAATGTCGAGAAATCGATATCGCCCGCCGAGAAAACGTCAGCCACCGCGGGCAGGCGGTCGCGCATGGCGCGCGCGTAATGCATGTAGCTTCCGGCCATCGCGATGCTGCATCGCAATGCCGCGGACACCTCCGCGCCGACCTCAGCCCAGGTATCCATGACCCAGTCCCCGGCTTCCCCGTGCTCGGCGCGGCGGATCTCGAACAGCTCGCCGACCTTTGTCAGGCGTGCCGCCATGGCGCGGTTCTCCGCCCGAGCGTCCGCGCACATACCGTCAAGCAGCACCCGAGCCCGCCGCTCGCCGGGATCGTCTTCGACCATACATTCGATTATGCCAGCACCCCCCGACAACACTCGCGCCGGAAGTACCCGCGGTACGAATTCTTTGCTTGAATCAGCCTCAGCAAACTAATGTCCCCGTAAAGTGCCATTGCGGTCGGGCATATCGAGGTCGTCGAGAGGGAAAATGGACATCAATGGAGTGAAGAGGTTGTCGATCATCGGTGGCGTGGCCGCAGTCGTTGCCATGGGCGCCGTCACGGCGACTCTCGCTAACGAAGGCACGCAGTCGCTATCCACCTCGTTCAATGCGCCTGCGACCTTTGTGCGCGCCAGTACGCAGGGCCCGGCGCCCACGGAGCTGGCTGTACCCTCCGCGGTGCCCAAGCATGTTTCCTCATGGAAGTGCTACGACATCTTCACCAGCCAGTGCTGACGACCTAAAGCATCGCAAGCCAAAGTCAGCGCAGACAGTCAGCGCAGACGATGTCGGCCGTCTCGCGGCGGCACCCCGTTCACGCCATCCGTCGATAGCGCGTAGGTCCCCACTGCGAACGCCACGGCAGGTCCTGTGACCGCCAGAGCATCACGGTTGACGTGCTCGAGCGTGTCGCCAGGCAGGTGGTAATACGGGTCGAAGGGCTGGCCGACGGCACCGTCCCATAGCCGCGCCTGAACCGGTGACTTCTTGCCCGTGGCCCAGGTCGTCACCCCGCCGATCGGAACGCCCGCCGTCAGAAACGGGAAGTAATCGGCCGTGCCACCCAGCGGTAGGTCGGCAGGCCTGCGGCCCGCGAGATTGAGGTAGCCAGCCAGCGTGCGTTCAACACCCGCGGAACCAGCAGGCACCCGCTCTGCGGGCACATCCACGCTGGCCTGGCCGGACTGATCGCCGTCGTATGTGAAGTACCCGGCGTTCGCCGACGCCAGCTGATCGAAGTTCAAGTACAGCGCGATGTCGTCGAGCTGGTCATTTGACAGACCGCTCAAGTAGGAGGTCGAACCGCCGACACCCTGTTCCGCCGCGGCCCAGAAGCAGAACCGCACCGCGTTCGTGACGGAAGGCGACGAGCCCAGTTGCAACGCGGTCTCCAACACCGCCGCGACACCGCTCCCGTCGTCGTTGATGCCCGGGCTGGCTTCGGCAGAATCCAGATGTGCACCCACCAGCACGACGTTGCGTGCCGACCCGGTCTTGGTTTGCGCCAACACATTCCGTGACTTCGTCAGCACCGCCTTACTCTCCAGCGTCAGCCGCACCGATGCGTTCGTGCGCCGCACGGCGGCGTCCGCGTCGGTGCCGATCACACCGACCGGCACCGTCAGCTGTCGGTAGTAACCGGGCGTGAACAGCCCGGGTCTGACGGATTTCCCCGACATCACCAACAGTGCGACTGCGCCGTTGGCGAGCGCGGCGTTTTGTTTGTCGACGATCGAGCATGCCTGGTCATCGGTCACCGCGATCGCGCCCTTGACGGCCGTGCCCGCGTAGTCGCCCGCGGCGCAGCCAGCGGGCTTGGCCGGATGCTCAGCGCGCACCGACAAGCCGCCGGCAGGCGTCTGTACAAGCAGCGACGCCTGGTCGATGGTGAATTTGCGCTCGCCGACGATCAGCGTCTGCGTTCCCGGCTGCTGGGTCGCGAGGCGGCTGGCTTCGGGAGTCGAAACATCGAAACCCTTTTCGGACAACAGTTTTACGACGTAGTCGACGCTTGCGTCATATCCAGCAGTGCCGTCTGCGCGACTGCCCTTGTTCGCATTGGCGATCTCCTGAAGCTGGCGCAGGTGCGCAAACGGCGCGTCCACCTTCACTTTTCCCGCCAAGTCACGGGACAAATCCACGGGGGACGGTGCAGGACCCGGCTTTGACGAACACGAC
>JAVHWG010000189.1:0-6034 GCA_032159965.1 Mycobacterium sp. | reverse complement strand
GATGATGTCCGTCTGCCGATCATGGATCGGCAGTTCGTTTCTCTTCCGCCGGGCGACGCCGACGGCGACCAGCGCGGAAGCGGTGAACACGGTCCACACGTATCCGCCGATGCCCTGGCGCTCGGTCGTGTAAGCGATGCTGACGAAGCTCTCATGGAACGCGACGCCCGTGCAGAACGCGATGAGCAGCCAGCGGTTCGACACCCGGTACGCCGGGTGCGCGTTGTGGTACCGCGACCAGAACGTCTCGGCGGGTGCGGACTCGCCGACGACGACGGCAGTGCTCACGATTGTTTTCGAGTCCGCTTGCGACGCAACACGATCAGTGCGCCAACCGCTACCAGGAGCGCGAGAAGCACTCCGCCCGCCGACCACAACACGTTCGACCGACGCTCAGCGACCGTGACTTTCGGCGACTGGGGGTTTTCGGTGGTGACGGCGACAGGTTCCCTGCCGGGGGCTGCTACCAGCGCGTTACCCGTGACCCGCGACCAGCGATTGAAGTCCGAATTGACCCATACCAGAAGTGCATCCAACTGATCGGGGGCACCGTTGGAGGTGGCGACCAGCACCGTCCGATCACCGTCGCGCATCGTCTGTAGAGCGCCGAAGGGTTCGTGTGGGCGCAACGACAGCATGCCCAAATCGCCCGAACCGCCGGCATTCTGGACGGTGACCTCGCCGGTGGAGTCGGCAGCGACAGGCAGGGTGATCCGAGTGTCGGTCCACCCGGCTGCGCTGATCAGAATTGCCGGGTTGGACGATGTGATGGCGTCCTGCAGCGATGTCACCGTCGGGTCGATGGGCAGGGCGCTGAGGCGCTGCAAGGCAACGAGAATCGCCACAGCACGTCGCGTGTCGTCAAACCCGCCGTCGATTCCTACCTCCACCTTCGGCATCAAAGCCTGTGGGAGCGCTTGGAACCCGCCCGGCACCGGCGGTTCGGCAGGAGTGCTCTCGACCGGACTGTCACCGTCGATCGTCAGCGTGGTCGGCTGGAATTCACCGCAACGGCCGGTGTTTCCGGTGATATCGATCGCGACGGTCAGGTTCACGTAGCGCTGCAACAGGCGATCCGGCACATCGACCCAGTGGTCGATTGTTCCGGATTTGTCCAGGGACCGGCGGTCGATAATGTCGCCGCCGATCGACGACACCAGCTCACCACCGATGGTGGGCGGGAGCGGACTGTAGGAGCCTCGCAGGTGCACGCGGATGTTCTGCGCGGGCCGTCCGAGGCGAGTCTGGTCCAGCCCGATTGACACTTCCGGCGCGAGTGCGGTGGCATTCACCCCGGGTTGGCCCAGTTGCCGAAGTGAGACGACGTCCGGCTGCAATACCGGGCTGGACCGAAGGGGCCCGACAACGGCTTTGGAGGCCAATGCCAGCCGACTGATGTCGCTGAAAAGCAACCGGGCCTGGTTGGTCAGCTGGTCAGCGGGACCGGAAATCAGCAGCGAGGGGACTCCGACATCCCCTTGGAGCGACACTCCCGTGTCAGGACCTTCTCGGACCACGATCTGGCGCTGCATTGGCAGCGACCGGTCACCGGGCGCGCCCTGCCCGTCGGCCAGCGCAGCGACGACTACCTCGATGTGCTGCTTGCCGTAGTGCGCGACCACGGCGATGGCCAGCCGCGCTGCCGCCTCGGACTCCACCCGTGACGGCGAGCGGGGAAGGTAAAGGGTGAGCTGCCGCAACACCGGAGGCAAGAAATCAGCGATCGTTTTCGGCGGCGATTCTGTCCCTTCATAGCGAATTGTGGCGGCGACAAGTCGAAGTGGATTGGACGGATCGAGACAATATCCCTCAATGGGAACCAGATAACTGCGAACCGTCACCGTGATTGCGTTACCGACTATCCGCGCGCCCGTCAGCGGAACGGCGATCGGACCGCCATCGGCCGGCAGCGCCACCCGCGAGAGAGTCCGGTCATCCTGGGTCACGGTGATCGTCCCACTGCTGACGTTCACCGGCATCTCCACCACAGCGTCCAACGAGGCACTTTG
Source organism: Mycobacterium sp. (assembly GCA_032159965.1). Lineage (GTDB taxonomy): Bacteria > Actinomycetota > Actinomycetes > Mycobacteriales > Mycobacteriaceae > Mycobacterium. Next base: position 4,025 of record JAVHWG010000189.1, on the reverse strand, counting down.
GAGGCCCTGTGGGACCGGTACGGTGATCGCGAGCAAGCCGCGAGCCCCGTAGAACCCAAGCGTCGATTCCGATCCCAAGTCGGCGAGGGCCAGCGTGGGCGCGTCGGCTACCTGCCCCCCGTCGCCGGGATCCGAGGACGCCGGAAATGCCGACAGAGCGATAACGAGGACAGTCGCCGAGAGCGCCAAAAACACTCGATTACGACGTCCCCGTTTTCGTGCCACAGCAAACAACTATGCCCGACACCCGAGACGGTTATCGGAGTTTCAGTCGATCATTTCCAGCAAATAGATTCTGCAAGTATTATTGCAGCCGATATCCACGACTTTGGAATGGAATCACCCAAAATTGCAGTCCATACCGCCCGGAATGGTGGAATTGCCGACTTCGAGTTTGGCACTCAGGGCGGCAACAACCAGATACTACTTCGCGCGCTCGAGGATCTCGACGAGTCGCCAGCGCTTGGTGGCGGACAACGGCCGGGTCTCCATCAGCGACACGCGGTCACCGATGCCGGCGTCGCTGTTCTCGTCGTGCGCCTTGACCTTCGTGGTGGTCCGGATGATCTTGCCGTAGAGGGGGTGCTTCACCCGGTCCTCCAACTCGACGACGATCGTCTTCTGCATCTTGTCGGACACGACGTAGCCGATGCGCGTCTTGCGGCGGCCGCGCGGCTTCTCAGTGCGGGGAGTCCGGCTGGGCCCCTTGACTTTACTGTCTGACGTCTTCTCTGCCATTACTGATCCTCACTACCGGGGCCGGCTGCCAGCCCCAACTCACGTTCACGCAACACCGTGTACACGCGCGCGATCTCGCCACGCACTACGCGCAACCGCCGGTTGTTGCTCAACTGACCGGTGGCCATCTGGAAGCGAAGGTTGAAAAGCTCTTCCTTCGACTCACGCAGACGCTCGGTCAACTCGTCGTCGGTGAGCTCTCGAAGCTCGCCGGTGGACACTCCCACTGCCATCAGAAGTGCTCCTCTCGGGTGACAATGCGCGCCTTGATCGGCAACTTGTGGATCGCACGGGTCAATGCTTCGCGCGCGACCTGCTCGTCGGGATAGCTGAGCTCGAACAGGATTCGGCCCGGCTTCACGTTGGCCACCCACCATTCCGGTGAGCCCTTGCCCGAACCCATGCGGGTTTCCGCAGGCTTCTTGGTCAACGGGCGGTCGGGAAAGACGTTGATCCACACCTTGCCGCCACGCTTGATGTGCCGGTTGATCGCGATACGCGCGGCCTCGATCTGACGGTTGGTCACGTACGCGTGTCCGAGCGCCTGAATGCCGTAGTCACCGAAGCTCACCATCGTGCCACCGCTGGCGATGCCACGCTGCCTGGGGTGATGTTGCTTGCGGTGCTTGACTTTACGGGGAATCAACATAGCTAGCTCTCCGTGCTCTCGGTCGCGGCGGGCGCCTCTGCAGGAGCCGTATCCACCGGTGCCGCTTCAACGGGTGCCGTTTCGGCAGGCGTCGGATCCTCAGCGGCAGCACGCCCGGCCTCGGTGCTCGTCGCCGTCGTGCCAGATGCACCACTGCGGCGCGGCCTGGTACCCGACGGACGCTCGCGGCGCGGACGATCGGCGCCCGCGGGTGCCGCGGCGGTCAGCTCGCGCTTGCCGCCGACGATGTCACCCTTGTAGATCCACACCTTCACGCCGATGCGGCCGAACGTGGTCTTGGCTTCGTACAGGCCGTAGTCGATGTCGGCACGCAGGGTGTGCAGCGGAACTCGGCCCTCGCGGTAGAACTCCGAGCGGCTCATCTCCGCACCGCCGAGGCGGCCAGAGCACTGGACCCGGATGCCCTTGACGTTGGGCTGTCGCATCGCCGACTGGATCGCCTTGCGCATCGCGCGACGGAATGCCACGCGGTTGGAAAGCTGCTCGGCAACGCCTTGGGCTACCAACTGTGCTTGCGACTCAGGGTTTTTCACCTCGAGGATGTTCAGCTGCACCTGCTTGCCGGTGAGCTTTTCCAAGTCGGCACGGATGCGATCGGCTTCGGTGCCGCGGCGCCCGATGACGATGCCGGGACGCGCGGTGTGGATGTCGACGCGCACACGGTCACGGGTGCGCTCGATCTCCACGTCGGCGATGCCGGCGCGTTCGAGGCCGGTGGCCAGCAGACGCCGGATCGCCACATCTTCCTTGATGTAGTCGGCGTACTGCTTGTCGGCATACCAGCGGGACTTCCAGTCCGTCGTGATACCGAGGCGGAAGCCGTGGGGATTGATTTTCTGGCCCACTATTCTGAGCCCTCCTTCGCTTCCTCTGAAGCCTTTTTGGCGGTACTTGATGGCGACTGCCCTGCGGCTCCGGCCGCCTTCTTTGCGGGCGCTTTCTTCGCAGCCGCCTTCTTCGCTGTGGCTTTCTCGCCAGTGGCCTTCTCGGCGGGGGCCTTGGTTGTCGCCTTGGTTGCGGTCGCCTTAGTTGCGGTCGCCTTCTCAGCAGTCGCCTTCTCAGCAGTCGCCTTCTCGGCGGTCGCCTTCTGCGGCGACGCTTTAGTCGCGGGCGCCTTGCTGGCCGCGGCCTTGCTGGCCTGTGCACGACGCGCGCGGGTGGCGCTCGCCGAGCGGGCACCGCCACGCTCGGTGCGGCTGGGACGGCTTTCCACGACCACGGTGATATGGCTTGTGCGCCTGCGGATCCGGAACGCACGCCCCTGAGCGCGGGGACGGATTCGCTTGGCGGTGGGGCCTTCGTCGGCCGTCAGGGTCGCGACGACCAGAGTCGACGGGTCGAGGCCGTCGTTGTTCTGGGCGTTGGCGGCAGCACTGGCGATCACCTTGGCAACCGGCTCGCTCGCAGCCTGCGGCGCCCATCTCAGAATGTCCAGGGCCTCGGCGACGGGCTTGCCGCGCACGAGGTCGATGACCCGGCGCGCCTTGCTCGCCGAAACCCGCACGAAGCGGGCTTTTGCTGTCGCCGAAGGAAATTCGGTTTCTGCGGTGGTCATCGTCTCTTCGCTTTCCGGTCGTCCTTGATGTGTCCCCGGAACGTCCGCGTCGGTGCGAACTCGCCGAGCTTGTGCCCGACCATCGCCTCGGTCACGAACACCGGAACATGTTTGCGGCCGTCGTGCACCGCGAAGGTGTGCCCGATGAAATCGGGAATGATCGTCGACCGGCGCGACCAGGTCTTGATCACCTGCTTCGTGTTCTTCTCGTTCTGAGTGTCGACCTTCTTGAGCAGATGGTCGTCAACGAACGGGCCCTTCTTCAGGCTGCGTGGCATCGGCTGCTTCCTAACTTCTCTTCGCGCAAGCGCTCATCGGTCTACCGGTGGTGCTTCTTGCCGGTGCGCCGGCGTCGGACGATCAATTTGTCGCTGGTCTTGTGTGGCTTGCGGGTACGGCCCTCAGGCTTGCCCCACGGGCTGACCGGGTGGCGGCCACCGGAGGTCTTGCCCTCGCCGCCGCCGTGCGGGTGGTCCACCGGGTTCATCACGACACCACGAACGGTGGGCCGCTTGCCCTTCCAGCGCATGCGACCGGCCTTGCCCCAGTTGATGTTCGCCTGCTCGGCGTTGCCCACCTCGCCGATCGTGGCGCGGCAGCGCACGTCGACCCGACGGATCTCACCGCTGGGCATGCGCAGCGAAGCGTATGCGCCTTCCTTGCCCAGCAGCTGGATGCTCGAGCCTGCCGAGCGCGCCAACTTCGCGCCGCCGCCGGGACGCATCTCGACCGCGTGGATCAGCGTGCCCGCCGGGATGTTGCGCATCGGCAGGTTGTTACCTGGCTTGATGTCGGCGTTCGCGCCTGATTCGACCACGTCACCCTGCTTCAGGCCCTGGGGCGCGATGATGTAGCGCTTCTCGCCGTCCAGGTAGTGCAGCAGCGCGATCCGGGCGGTGCGGTTCGGGTCGTACTCGATGTGCGCGACTTTTGCGTTCACGCCGTCCTTGTCGTTGCGACGGAAGTCGATGACTCGGTAGGCGCGCTTGTGACCGCCGCCCTTGTGCCGGGTGGTGATTCGGCCGTGCGCGTTACGTCCACCCTTGCCGTGCAGCGGACGCA
>JAVHWG010000186.1:0-3962 GCA_032159965.1 Mycobacterium sp. | reverse complement strand
ACGCCTTATTCCGGCCGATCCGCAATTACATCAACAGGGAACCGCACAGCTTCGACATTCCGGTCTGCAGGACGATCCGCTCGATCTATGACACCCTGGACGTGATCGATCTGCTCAGCGACGACCTGCAGAGCCTGACCAGCGATCTGCACAAGCTCGATGAGCTGATGCCACAGCTGCTCACGATCATGCCGCCGATGATCGAGACCATGCAGACCATGCGCAACATGATGCTGACGATGTATCAGACGCAGAACGGCCAGCAGAACCAGATGGACGCGCTGCAGCAGAACGCCACCGCGATGGGGCAGGCGTTCGACGCCTCCAAGAACGACGACTCGTTCTATCTGCCGCCCGAGGTGTTCGACAACTCCGACTTCAAACGCGGCATGAAGATGTTCGTCTCCCCCGATGGCCACGCGGTTCGATTCATCATCTCCCATGAAGGGGATCCGGCCACCGCCGAAGGCATTTCGCACATCGCCAAGATCAAGAACGCTGCCTTCGAGGCCATCAAGGGCACTCCGCTCGAAGGCTCCAAGATCTATCTCGGTGGCACCGCGGCGACGTACAAGGACATGCAAGAGGGCTCGAACTACGACCTGCTCATTGCCGGAATCGCTTCACTGTGCCTGATTTTCATGATCATGCTGATACTCACACGAAGTATCGTGGCCGCTGCCGTGATCGTGGGAACGGTGCTGCTTTCCCTTGGCACGTCGTTCGGGCTTTCCGTGCTGATATGGCAATACATTCTCGGCATGCAGCTGCACTGGATGATCATCGCGATGTCGGTCATCATCCTGCTGGCCGTCGGATCCGACTACAACCTATTGCTGGTGTCTCGGTTCAAGGAAGAAAACTACGCAGGGTTGAAGACTGGGATCATCCGTTCGATGGCGGGCACGGGTGCCGTGGTGACGTCGGCGGGCCTGGTATTTGCGTTCACCATGATGTCGATGGTGGTCAGCGATCTGCGCGTCGTCGGACAAGTCGGCACGACCATCGGCCTGGGCCTGCTGTTCGACACGCTGGTGATCCGGTCCTTCATGACGCCGTCGATCGCGGCGCTTCTCGGGCGGTGGTTCTGGTGGCCGCAGCGGGTCCGCACTCGCCCGGCCCGATCGCCGGCCCTACCAAGACCGGACGACACCGCTCCGATCCCGGCCGCGAGCCAGGGAGGGCCGGACGCCGCGAGAGGCTAGAGCGCTGTTCAGTCCGCGGGCAGATGGATGTTGAGGTCAATCAGCCACACGGATTGGTGACGCCACCACAAGGCGCGCCGCCACTGGTCGAACCGCTACTCGTAGAACCACTCGACGTCGAACCGCTACTCGTAGAACCACTCGAGGTCGAACCGCTCGACGAACCACTCGAACTACCGCTCGACGAACCACTGGAACTGCCATTGGTCGCCGTGCCATTGGTCGGCGTGCCATTGGTCGCTGTCCCGTTGGTCGGCGTGCCATTGGTCGCCGTGCCATTGGTCGCCGTGCCGTTGGTCGCCGTGCCGTTGGTCGCCGTGCCGTTCGTCGGCGTGCCATTGGTCGGCGTGCCATTGGTCGCCGTGCCATTGGTCGGCGTGCCATTGGTCGCCGTGCCGTTCGTCGGCGTGCCATTGGTCGCCGTGCCATTGGTCGTCTGGTTCGGCGGGGGCACAAAGATCGGCGGGAACTGGATGATCGGCGGAATCTGGACGACCGGCGGCACAACAACCGGGGGCGGGGCAACCGGCGGCGGCTCAACGGGAGGCGCCTCGACAGGCGGTGGCGCAACATTGGGGGCCGGCGCGTTGTTCTGGGGCGCCTGACCCCCGCTCGAACCTGAGCTGGTGCCAGGACTGAACTGACTGCCGCTGTTATTGCTCGGACCGGGATCCACGACCGGCGCCGGATCTGCGGGAGGTGCCGCAGGCAAATCGCCGACTCCTGCCGGGCTCTGAGTCGCGTTCTGGTTCTGTTGAGGAACCGGCGCCGCCACAGATGCCGGAGCAGACGGCTTCGGCTTCGGCGGAGCGGGGTTCCCGGATGCACCAGTCAGGGTGTAAGCGATGCCACCGCCAGCGAGCGCCACCGCCACCAGACCCGCCAACACCAGAGTCGATGTGCCGCGATACCACGGGATGGGCCGCGGTGCCGCATTGTTCCAAGGACCATTCGGGCCGACGGGCCCGTCGTACCCCGGCTGTGGATACGGCTGCTGGTACGACTCTGGGCTTGAGCCGGGATAGGGCTGGTTCGCGTACGGGTCTTCGCCGATGTACTGCGTCGGCTCCTCGGCCGATCCAGGCTGCTCCTGGGACCACGCCAACTGTTCGCCCTGTTGCGTGGCGAAGTCGGACACGTCGGCCTGCTGCGTCGGCGGCGATGCCTCATCGGCGTCCTGCGCATAGCCGAGCTGGGTCGCGTCGTCTGCGTCAGACGATCCGGAGGCAGGCCCGTCAAAGCCCGACGACGTCCATTGATCTGTCATCACGTTCTTCCTTCGAACAGTCCATCCCCGCCGGACAGCCAATCCCTTATCGGATCCCGACCCGACCGTGTTACATAATCGCACCAATTTCGCCCAAGAGCTTCCCCCGCGGCGGGCAACACCGATCCGATCAGTCAATCAAACAACCGCAGCCGCACAAATACGGGGTTTACCTGTATTTCGGCGCGATGATTCTCGGGTAGCTTGGCCTTGCGGAACGACTGCTGAAGTGCCTAACCGAGGTGACGATGCGCCGCGTGGCGTCGCTTGTCGCCGTTATCGCGGTATCTGTCAGCGGGTGTTCGACCGGCCAGCGCGTCAACCTCGGCGACGAAGCCTCGGGCAGTCTCATCGCCGCCCTCGCCGGCGAGCCGGATCAGCTCGACCCGCAGAAGACCAGCGCCTATTTCTCGTTCGAGGTACTGGAGAACGTCTACGACACCCTCGTCGAACCGGACGACAACCTCGAGATGCGGCCCGCGCTCGCTGAATCGTGGGACGTCAGCACCGATCAGCTGAAATGGACGTTCCACCTCCGCCGAGGAGTCACCTTTCACGACGGCAGCCCCTTCTCGGCGGAGGACGTCGTCTACTCCTACCGCCGCATCATCGACGAGAAGCTCACCAACGCCTATCGGTTCAGCTCCGTCACCGCCGTGGACGCGGTCGACCCGGCGACGGTCACCATCACGGTCAAACAGCCCACCCCTAACCTCCTGGTGAACATCGGCGGATTCAAGGGCATGGCGATCGTGCAGCGCAAGAATGTCGAGAGCGGTGCGATCGCAACACATCCGGTAGGCACCGGGCCGTTCGCGTTCAAGAGCGCCAAGAGCGGCGACTCGATCACCCTCGTAGCCAACAGAAACTACTGGGGACCACCTCCGTCGGTGTCAGGAGTGACCTTCCGGTTCATTCCGGAGGCGTCCACCGCTCTGTCAGCGTTGCAGGCCGGTGAGGTTGATTGGACGGATTCCGTTCCACCGCAACGGGTGGACGAACTCAAGGGTGACGACTCCATCACGTTGGGCGTGACACCGAGCAACGACTACTGGTATCTCACACTGAACGAGGCTCGGTCGCCGTGGAACGACGTGCGGGCGCGCCAGGCCATCGCATACGGAATCGATCGGGACGCGATCGTCCAGGCGACCAGTTACGGCACAGCCAGCAATAACCAACTGGCGATCCCCGCCGGCAACTCGTGGTACACCGACTACCACCGTTACTCCCATGACGTCGAGAAAGCGAAAAGCCTTCTCCGCGAGGCAAACATCAAAGATCTGACGCTCGACATGATGGCGACGACCGAGTATCCGGAGACTGTGACGGCTGCCCAGATCATCGCAGACAACCTCGCTCCGCTGGGTATCGACGTCAAGATCCGCACCGTCGACTTCGCGACGTGGCTCGACGAGCAGAGCAAAGGCAATTTCGACATGCTCATGATGGGCTGGCTCGGCAACATCGATCCCGACGACTTCTACTAC
>JAVHWG010000181.1:0-10509 GCA_032159965.1 Mycobacterium sp. | reverse complement strand
AGATCATGGTGAACGCGAACACCATGCCGGCGGCGGTCACAACGGATCCACTACCGCCCATGGCGCGGATGATCCCCGTCTTGATCCCGGCGGGAATCTCCTCCTTCATGCGCGCCACCAACAGCAGGTTGTAGTCGGCGCCGACCGCCAACAGGATGATGACGGCCATGGCCATTACCATGAACTGCAACTCGATGTTCAAAAGGTGTTGCCACACCAGAACTGAGACGCCGAAGGACGCACCGAGTGAAAGCAGCACGGTGCCTACGATGACGGCCGCTGCGACGATACTGCGGGTGATCAGCAGCATGATGATGAAGATCAGGGTCAATGCCGATACGCCGGCGATCAGCAGGTCGTAGTTGTTGCCGTCCTGCATGTCTTTGAATACCGAGGCGGTGCCGCCGACATAGACCCTGGATTTCTCCAACGGTGTGCCTTTGATGGCTTCGAAGACGGCGCTCTTGATCGCGTCGATGCGCTTGATGCCGTCCGCGGACAGCGGGTCCTCTTCGTGGGAGATGATGAACCGGGTCGCTTTGCCGTCCGGCGAGATGAAACTCTTTACGCCGCGCTTGAAGTCGGCGTTGTCGAAGATCTCCGGCGGCACGTAGAAGGTGTCGTCGTTGTGGGAGTTGTTGAACGCCTCACCCATCGCGGACTGGTTCTGCTGCATCGCGTTCTGCTGATCCTGCATACCCTTCTGCGTCTGGTATTGCGCGAGCATCATGGTCCGCGCCGTCTTCATCGTGTCGATCGTCTGCGGCAGGATCGTCAGCAACTGCGGCATCAGTGCGTCCAGTCGTTGCAAGTCGGGGACCAGTTGCTGGATGTCGTCGGTCATCGTGTCGACGCCGTCGAGCGTGTCGAAGACCGACCTGATCGACCAGCAGATCGGGATGTCGTAACAGTGCGGTTCCCAATAGAAGTAGTTGCGTATCGGGCGGAAGAAGTCATCGAAATCGGCGATGTGGTCCCGCAATTCGGCAACGTCTTCGGCCGTGCCGGCAACCTTGCCCACCATGCTGTGGGTCAATGCGGTCATCTGCTCCATCAACGCGATCATCCGGTTCATGTTCGCGATGGTTTTGTCCATCTCACCGGCCTGCGCCAGCATGTCGGTCATGCGCTCTTCCAGATAGGTTTTGTTCATCGTCTGGAAGGTGCCGCCCATGCTGATCTGGGCCGGAATGGTGCTGTACTTCAGGGGTTTACCGTCCGGTCGCGTGATCGCCTGCACCCTGCCGATACCGGGTACGCGGAAGACTGCCTTGGCAATTCGTTCGATCACAATGAAGTCCGCCGAATTGCGCAGATCGTGATCGGTTTCGACGAGCAGCAGTTCGGGGTTCATCCGGGAGATCGGGAAATGCCGCTCGGCCGCCGAAAAGCCCTCGTTCGCAGGCAGATCCGAAGGCAGATACTTGCGGTCGTTGTAATTCGGCTGGTATCCGGGCAGCGTGAGCAAGCCGACCAGCGCGAGCGCAATCGTGGCGATGAGGACCGGAATCGGCCATCGGACCACTACGGCACCCATTTTCCGCCATCCGCGAATGCGCATGGCGCGCTTGGGTTCCAGAAGTCCGAAGCGGCTTGCGGCGGTGATGATCGCCGGCCCCAGGGTCAGTGCGACGAGCACCGCAACGATCATTCCGACCGCGAGCGGTACGCCCAGCGTCTGGAAGTAGGGCAGCCGGGTGAACGACAGGCAGAAGGTGGCACCGGCGATCGTCATGCCGGAGGCAAGCACGACATGCGCGGTGCCCCGGAACATCGTGTGGAATGCCGTCTCTTTGTCCTCGCCGAGCGTGCGGGCTTCTTGATAGCGCCCCACCAGGAAGATCGCGTAGTCCGTGGTGGCGGCAATCGCCAAGGTGACGAGCAGCTGGGTTGCGAACGTCGACAACCCGATCAGGTTGTAATACCCGAGGAACGCCACCACGCCGCGGGTCACCGAAAGACCCAGCACCACCATCCCGAGGACGATGACGACGGTGATGATCGACCGGTAGAAGAAGAGCAGCATCACGACGATCACGACGATCGTCACGATCTCGATCATCTGAACGCTGCGGTTGCCGGCGATCTGCTGGTCGGCCTGCAACGCTGAACCGCCCGTCACGAAGACCTTGACTCCCTGCGGGGGCTTGAGCCCGGTGACGAGTTCCTGTACCGCTTTGATCGAGTCGTTGGCGCGTTCCTCGCCCATGTTTCCGGTGAGGTTCAACTGCACGTATGCCGCTTTGCCGTCCGCACTCTGCGCCCCGGTGCGCGTCAGCGGGTCGCCCCAGAAGTCCTGGATGTGCTCGACGTTCTTGGTGTCGGCTTCCAGCTTGGCGACCATGTCGTCGTAGAAGCGGTGCGCGTCGTCGCCCAGTGGCTGGTCACCCTCGAGCACGATCATGGCGGAGTTGTCGGAGCTGTACTCCTGGAACGTCTGGCCGACGCGGGTCATCGCGACCACCGACGGCGCCTCCTTGGGCGACATCGACACGGCCCGCATCTGGCCGACCGTTTCGAGCTGCGGCACCAAGGTGTTGAGCGCGAACAGCAGCACGATCCAGCCCACGATGATCGGAACCGCCAACCGGCGGATCCATGTCGCCAGCGCGGACCGTTGCCGCTCGGGACGGACCTCGGGGTCGAGGGTTGGCGCGCTCACCCGGTCGTCATCCGCTCCGACCAGCGGGCTTCACCGACGACGCGCTGCGCACCTCACCGAGCTCCCTCCCTGCGACGTTAGTCAGCCTAAGTGTGCCAGAGGGGTCACTCGGTGGTGGGGTCACTCCATTGCAGGTGTGCCGAACGGCGTCAGGCGGAGACTGGGTCCAATCTGAACACTGCGCAGCGTCCCGCCAGCGCCTCGAACTCGTCCGCGGTCCCCTGCTGCACCAGCCCTGACCGTTTGAAGAACCCGACTCCTCGCGGCACGCCCTCGGGAAACGCGCGCAGCACCGGCCGTGCCTGTTCCGGGGTGAGTTCGACGAACGCGACGCGGTCTGACTGGCGTCCGCGGGTGAGTGTTCCGGTGCCTGAGGCGCGGGCGTTGAGAACCCAGTCGGCACGGGGGTATCCGCCCACGACATAGAGGCCGTCGCCGAAAGTGAAGGGCGTTGCCGGCGTGCTACGCGGCGCGCCCGATTTTCGGCCGGTCACCGTGAGCACCCGCACCGGTCCGGGGACGATGCCGAGCTTCTGAATGGCGATGAGGGCTTTGTTCATCGGCTTGAGCCAGCCTGGGGGCGTCGGATCAGACACCGCCCATTGATATCAAGCCTACTGATATATGTCAACCAACTTGATACCAGATTGTGGGCGGCTGGCTACGAAGTGTTCAGGTCGACGGCGGCGCGAATCAGGGCCTTGAATGCCTTCTTATCGACCGTGTCGTGCTCGCGGAAGTCGATGGCACGTCGCGTGTTTCCGCCGAGGCTGGAGTTGAACAGCCCCGCCGGGTCGTTCAGCGAGGCGCCCTTGGCGAAAGTCACCTTCACGTAGTCCTTGTATGTCTCGCCGGTACACAGCATCCCGGTGTGATACCAGGTCGGGACGCCGCGCCACTTCCACTCCTCGACCACTTCCGGGTCGGCCTGCTTGATGAGCTTGCGGATCAAGGCAAGCGTGTCGCCTCGCCAGTCGCCCAGTTCTTCGATCCTCTGGTCGATCTTCTCCGCGGCCTCGCTCATCAGCGCAGCTCCTGGATGCGGACCATGTTCCCGGCCGGGTCGCGCAGCGCGCAGTCGCGAACTCCGTAGGGCTGTTCGGTCGGCTCCTGCACCACGTCGATGTCGGCGGCCTGGACCTGTTCGAAGGTGCCGTCGAGGTCCTTTGTGGCCAAGAGCAGTGTGCCGAACGTGCCCTTGGCCATCATCTCGGCGATGACGCGGCGCTCGTCGTCGGTGATGCCCGGCGTCGCCCCGGGTGGGAACAGGACGACGGAAGTGTCCGGCTGGTTGGGCGGCCCGATCGTGAGCCACCGCATCTTGCCGCCGCCGACGTCGAGGCGCACCTCGAACCCGAGGGTGTCGCGGTAGAACGCCAAGGAGGCGTCCGGGTCGTCGTGCGGAAGGAAACTCGAGTGAATGGTGATGTCCATGCCGCTCACGTTAAGTGCAGCCCGGCGATCGGCGCTTCTCGATTCCTGATCGGTCGGGTCACCTGTTTCTCGACGCACGACGGGATTCCCTCCGCCACGTGGGCGGTCCGTGCCCGGTAGGTACTGGGCGGCATCCCGACCAGTTCGGTGAAGCGGGTGCTGAACGTGCCCAGCGACGAGCACCCCACCGCGAAGCAGACTTCGGTGACCGACAGGTCGCCGCGACGCAGAAGCGCCATCGCGCGCTCGATGCGACGTGTCATCAGATACGAGTACGGCGACTCGCCGTAAGCGGCCCTGAACTGTCGGGAAAGGTGGCCCGCCGACATGTTCACCCCGCGCGCGAGCGCCTCGACGTCGAGCGGCTGAGCGTAGTCCCGGTCCATCCGGTCGCGGACGCGACGCAGCAGCCTCAGGTCGCGAAGGCGCTGCGTGTCGGCGGTTCGGCTGCCCACCCGCCCAGTCTTGCCGCGAGGCGGTAAATACGCAGCGAAAGCGCGAGAAGAGCCCTGCCGAATGACAGTCTCGGCGGAGCGTCCGTCAGAACTCGTCCTCCGCCATGGCCATGACGCCGTCGTCGAGAAATTCGATGATGCCGCGCAGTGCGGTGAGGGTGGGGAGCATGTTCGCGGCGAAGAACTTTGCCGTGTTGATCTTGCCCCGGTAGAAGAACTCGTCTGCTTCAGAGGGCGACGCGCAGAGTGCCGCTTGCGCGACGCTTGCCTGGACCAGCAGTCGCCAGCCGATGAGCAGATCGCCCACGGCGAGCAAGAACCGCACTGAGGCGAGCCCGACCTTGTAGATCGCCGCGGGGTGTTCCGCCGACGCAAGCAGGTTCGCGGTGAGTGCGGCGGCCATCGCCTGTACGTCCTCGAGTGCCGTCGCGAGCAGCGCGGCCTGATCCCCCAACGCCGCATCGCAGGTGTCGATGAAGTGCAGGATCTGAGATTGCAGATGCGCCAGTGCCTCGCCGTGGTCGCGGACGATCTTTCGGAAGAAGAAGTCCTGGGCCTGGATGGCGGTCGTGCCCTCGTAGACGGAGTCGATTTTCGCGTCGCGGATGTACTGCTCGATCGGGTAGTCCTGAAGGAACCCGGAGCCACCCATGGTCTGCAGCGACTCGGTCAGGATCTCGTATGCGCGCTCGGCGCCGACGCCTTTGACGACGGGGAGCAGCAGGTCGTCGACACGGTGGGCCATGCCTGGATCAGCGCCCGAAACCTGTTGGGCCACAATATCATCCTGGTGGGCGGCGGCATACAGGTAGAGCGCGCGCAGACCCTCCGCGTAAGCCTTCTGGGTGAGCAGACTTCGGCGCACATCCGGGTGGTGCATGATCGTCACCCGCGGGGCGGCCTTGTCGGTCATCTGGGTCATGTCAGGTCCCTGCACGCGTTGCTTGGCGTAGTTCAGCGCGTTGAGATAACCAGTCGACAACGTGCCCGCGGCCTTGACGCCGATCGTCATGCGAGCATGTTCGATCACGGTGAACATCTGCGCGATACCCCTGTGCACGCCGCCCACCAAGTAGCCGACGGCAGGCACTCCGTGGGCACCGAATGTCAGCTCGCAGGTGGGCGACGACTTCAGGCCCATCTTGTGTTCCAGGCCGGTGGCGAAGACGCCGTTGCGTGAGCCGATCTCGAACGTCGTTGGATCGAAGAGGAACTGGGGTACATAGAACAGGCTCAGGCCCTTGGTGCCGACGTCGGCGCCCTCCGGCCGTGCCAGGACGAGATGGAAGATGTTTTCGGCGGTGTCACCGACATCGCCGCCGGAGATGAAGCGCTTCACCCCTTCGATATGCCATGTTCCATCGGCCTGAGGGATGGCCTTGGCGCGGCCGGCGCCGACGTCGGAGCCCGCATCGGGTTCGGTCAACACCATCGTCGCCGCCCATCCGCGCTCCAAACCCTCGGCTGCCCAACGCCGTTGCTCGTCGGTGCCTTCCACAGCGAGTGCGTGGGCCATGGCGGGCCCAAGGGCCCAGAAGAAACCGGCAGATGGATTGGCGCACAACAGCATCTCGTTGACCGCCCATGTCAACGGCGCCGGCGCGGCCACGCCGCCGATCTCCTCGGCGATACCGATCCGCCACCACTCGGCGTCCTTTACCGCCTGGACCGACTTCGCGATCTCACCGGACACACTGATCGTGTGGCGTCCGGGATCGAACACCGGCGGGTTTCGGTCGGCGTCGGCGAACGATTCGGCGACCGGGCCCTCGGCGAGGCGGGCCACCTCGTCCAACATCGTCCGCGCGGTGTCGACATCGAGATCGCGATAGGGGCCCGAGCCGAGAACGCGACCGAGACCCAGCACTTCGAACAGGTTGAATTCGATGTCGCGGATATTGGCGATGTAGTGGCCCACTAGGGAATCTCCTCGGATGCGGCTAACCCGTCAGATTGTGAATCACCAGGCCAAAGCTACGCAAGCGTAAGTTTGGCAAACCTTAGCAACACGCGGCCCGCCCGCGGGGATCAGGCCCGCACTCGCCTCGTGCAGCGCTCGATCAGAATTCGGGCCAGTCGCTCCGGTTCGCTGTACATGACGTCATGGCAGGTGTCGATGCAGATGACGTCGTCGACGCCGCCGAGCTCCTCGATGTAGCTGCGCTGGCGTCGCGGCGACAACGACCGGTCGCGCAGCGTGAGGATCCACGTCCTTGGCACTTCGTCGGGCATCGCACTGCGATCGGCTCTCTCGGTGAGGACATTGATCGACTCCGAGTACAACCGGGTGATCGCGAATCGTCGCTCGGCTCCGGACATGCCATTCCAGAACGCCAGGCGGGCTGCGGGACGGGGCATCGGGACTTGCCTGCCATGCCGGGCCCCGGCGCGCGCCAGCACGACGAGCGGGCCGCCGAGAGATTCGAGGATGGTCGAGCCCTGCGGCGGGACGAAAGCAGCAACATAGACAGCCTCGCGTACCCGCGGGTGACCCAGTTTCTCGACGACGCCCGGGACGACGAGCCCTGCCATTGAATGGCCAACGACCACCACGTCTTTCAGCCCGGCTTGGTCGACGTCGGCCACGACGGAATCCACCCAGTCGGCGACGGTCACTGACGACAGGTCGGCGGGCCTGTTGCCGCGCCCCGGGAGATCGACGGCCAGCACCCGCAGATCCGGTGCATGGTGTGCCAACCGGTCCACGGTGAGATCCCAGCAGTCCGCGGCGTGGGCGCCACCGTGAATCAGCAGGAGGCCGGGAAGATTCACGGCATCACCTGTTGCCGCTGAGCGCCCGTTGCGAATCATGCCAGACCAAAGAATTCGGCGCTCTGCGTGCGCATTTCGGCCTTACGCACCTTGCCCGTCACCGTCATCGGGAACTCATCGACGATGCGCACGTATCGCGGGATCTTGTATTGCGCGAGCTTGTCAGATGCGAACGCGCGCACCGCATCGGCGTCGAGCACCTGCCGGTCGGCCTTCATCCGGATCCACGCGCAGATCTCCTCGCCGTACCTCTCGTCAGGGACGCCGATCACCTGCGCGTCCTCGATGTCGGGATGTGTCAGCAGGAATTCCTCGATCTCACGGGGATAGACGTTCTCGCCGCCACGGATCACCATGTCTTTGATGCGTCCGACGACGTTGCAGTACCCGTCTTCGCGCATGACGGCGAGATCCCCGGTATGCATCCAGCCGTCAGCGTCGACGGCTTCGCGGGTCTTCGCGTCGTCGCCCCAGTAACCGAGCATCACAGAGTATCCGCGGGTGCAGAATTCGCCGGGCTGCCCGCGCTCGACGACCTCGCCGGATTCCGGGTCGACGACCTTGATCTCGACGTGCGGATGCGCCCGGCCGATCGTGGCGGTCCGCCGGTCGAGATCGTCGTCGACGCGTGTCTGGCACGAGACCGGGGACGTCTCCGTCATTCCGTAGCAGATGGCCACTTCGGCCATGTTCATCTCGCCGAGGCACCGCTTCATCACCTCGACCGGACAGACCGATCCCGCCATCACCCCTGTGCGCAGAGAGGACAGGTCGAAGGAGGCGAAGTCGCGGTGGTTCAGCATCGCGATGAACATCGTCGGCACCCCGTAAACAGCTGTGCAACGCTCCTTTTCGATTGCGGTAAGAGTCAGCAGGGGATCGAAACCCGGGGCCGGTATGACCATGGTCGTACCGTGGCTGGTGCACCCGAGATTCCCCAAAACCATGCCGAAGCAGTGGTAGAAGGGCACCGGGATGGCCAGCCGGTCCTGCGGGCCGAGATTCAGCAGCTCCGTCGTGAAGAACCCGTTGTTCAGGATATTGCGGTGCGAGAGGGTCGCGCCTTTCGGGAAACCCGTTGTGCCGGAGGTGTACTGGATGTTGATCGGGTCGCCGTTGGACAGCGACGCCATCCGGGTGCGCAACGGCGCCCGCGGCGCGGCCTCACCGCGGTCTCTGACGTCCGCCCAGTCCTGGGTGCCGAGGAACACCACCTCGGCCAACTCGGAACAGCGCGGTCGGACCTCCTCGATCAGCGCGGTGTAGTCCGAGGATTTGAACGACGTCGCCGAGACCAGCGTCCGCGCGCCGGACTGATTCAGGACGTACTCCAGCTCATGCGCCCTGTACGCGGGATTGATGTTGACCAGGATGGCGCCAATTTTCGCCGTCGCGTACTGCATGAGCACCCATTCCGCACAGTTCGGTGCCCAAATTCCAACCCTGTCACCCTTTTCGATCCCGGACGACATGAGGCCTCTGGCCACACAGTCGATTTCGGAATTGAGCTGGCCGTAGGTCCATCGGATGCCCGCGGCGACGTCGACAAGGGCATCAGCGTCGGAATACGCGTCGACGATGCGCTCGAGATTCTGCCCGATCGTGTCTTCGACTATCGGTACGTCGGTCGGCCCCGCGTCATAGGAACGCATGGAACCGGCCATAGGTTCATTGTCCGGCTCAGGTACAGGACGCGGCGGTGATCTCGGCGATTGCCTTATCGAGCACCGCGTCGAAATCGGCCGCACTCTGGTCTGCCGTCAGTCCCTCCGTCAGCGCGCGGGAGAAGCTGGCGATCATGCCGTGGTTGCGGGCCAGCCGCGCGCACGCGTCGTCGCGCGAATACCCTCCGGACAGTGCGACCACCCGCAGCACCTTGGGATGCTCGATCAGGTCGGCGTACAGGTTGTCGGTATCGGGGATCGTCAGCTTGAGCATGACTTCCTGGCCGTCGTCGAGGGCGTTGACGGCGTCGAGCAGGCCGGCCTTCAACTGATCTTCCGCCTCGGCTTTCTGGGGGCTGTGGATGTCGACCTCAGGCTCGATGATCGGGACGAGCCCGGCGGCAATGATCTGCCGGCCGATCTCGAACTGCTGCTCGATTACGGCGTCGAGACCCTTTCCGGGCAAGCCGATGAACGAACGCATCTTCGTGCCGAAGATCCCGTTGTCGACCGCGCGGGCCAACAGCTCGTCGAGCCCGGTGATCGGCTTCATCACCTTCGCGCCGTCTGCTTCGTCGGCCAGGCCCTTGTCCACCTTGAGGATCGGCACGACCTGCTTGACGTTCCAGAGGTAGTCCGCCGTCGGACGGCCTTCGATCTGGCGGTCCATGGTGTCCTCGAACAGGATCGCGGCCAGCACACGGGTGCCGTCGAAGCTGGGGCTGGTGATGATGCGGGTTCGCATTTCGTGCACCAGGTCGAACATCTGCTCGTCGCCGGAATACTGGTCTTCGCCGATGCCGTACAGAGCAAGGGCCTTCGGTGTGCTGCCGCCGCTCTGGTCCAAGGCGGCGATGAATCCCGCGCCTTTCGCCATCTTGTCGCGCTGGTCTGCGTTCATTCTCACCCTCCTGACGGAAAGCCTCGCACTGGCGGGACCGCGCCCGCCCCGCAGGGCGCGGGGCACGGCATCGGCAGGATACCGGGTGCCCGGTCGCCGACCCGGGTGGCGGTCATGGGCTGGGCAAGAGGGCCCGTGTCGTCGCCTTTACACGCCCGACCGGGCGTGGCGACGACACGGAAACCGGTGAGCACATCGGCTCCCGCCTGCGGCGTGAGCGACCAGGTGAGGAGCTGATTGCGCTCACCCACCTCTTCGCATTGGGAGTCGTACGGCAGTGACAGCTGCCAGGCCCCGTCGAGGAACTGAAGGGTCACGTCGGGATTGTGCGCCGAGACCGCTTCCCTGTCGGTGGAGTTCAACAGCACGCCCCTGGCCGTGCAGCCGTCTTCGGCGCACGACGAGGTGAAGGTGTAGGTCGTCGACGTGTCGGCGATCGGGTTCGGTTTTCCGTCAATCGTGCGGTGTGCGCCGTCGAAGACCACTTTGTAGGTGCCCTCGAGCGCGGGGTCCGCCTGCGCCGGGGCGGCTGAGGCAATGACGAAGCCGGCGAACACCGCGAGCGCCGTTGCCGCTGATCGGATGAACATTCGTCGAACCTAGCCTGTTGCTCTTCGGGCG
>JAVHWG010000153.1:0-10000 GCA_032159965.1 Mycobacterium sp. | reverse complement strand
CGGTCAGGGTCAGGTACTCGCCCAGGTGGACGGGCCGATCGAAGTTACCGTGCCCCGGACCGAACTCGCGCCGCTGCTGGCATGACGAAACGGCTACACCAGGAGAACGGCGTGAGAACAGCCCGTGTAATCGCCTTGGCCGTGACCGCCACGTCCACGAAATCTCCTGGGGGCCAATGGCGTAGGCCGCGGTGAGTCCATCCTTGATACGATCGGCTCGTGCACGCAGCAGTCACGGTCTACATGGAAGCGTCTGCGCCCGAGATCTGGACACTCGTGGCCGACGTCAGGAACACGGGCCGGTTCTCCCCGGAGACGTTCGACGCGGAATGGCTCGACGGAGTCAGCGAACCGGCGCTGGGTGCCCGCTTTCGCGGCCACGTCAAGCGCAACGAGATCGGCCCCGTCTACTGGACGACGTGTCGGGTGACCGCCTGCGATCCCGGCCGCGAGTTCGGCTTCGAGGTCCTCCTCGGCGGTCGCGCAGTCAACAACTGGCACTATGAGTTCAATCCCAATGGCAGCGGCACCGATGTCACCGAGTCGTTCTGGATTCCGGTGCCGCCCATTCTGCGGGCGACGTCCTTCCTTGGCTATCCGCGAAAGCGGCGGAACATGCGCGACATGCGTACGACGCTTGAGCGCATCAAGGCGTACGTGGAGCAACGCGGGGACGCCTGACCCCGCCGACCCGCTCGTGGGAGTCAAGAAGACGTAACGGGACCCCACGCGCGCCGGTCCTTCTGGGCGGCCTTGCGTCCGAGCTTGCCCTCTGCGACCAACACGGCCAAGCTGTCCAGGATGATCCGCGAGCTGAGCAGCGCCGTCTGCTCGGCCCAATCGTAGGGCGGGGAGCACTCGACCACCTCGAGGCCCGAAAGCCCTTCGGCGGCAATCCCTCTGATGAGGTTGATGGCCTCGCGGGGCAGCAGCCCGCCCGGCTCGGGCCACCCGGTGCCCGGCACGAAGCCAGCGTCTATCACGTCGATGTCGAAGGACAGGTATACGGCTTTGGCGTCCTTCCACGCGGTCTCCAACGCGAGTTCGACAACCTTCTCCACCCCGACGCGTTCGAAGTCGCCGACGGTGATGACCGTCGTTCCGCGTTCCCGCCCCACCTTGACGCCCGCGCGGGGTGCTTGCCAGCCGCCGATCCCGACCTGCACAAGGTTCGTGGCGGGGGCGTTCTTGATGTTCGTCGCGTGGAACCACGGCGTGGTGTGCATGCGCTCGTCGAGATCGGTCTCCTGGGTGTCGACGTGGCGGTCGAAGTGGATGATCCCGATGTTGCCGTCGACGTGCGGCGCGATACCGCGGATCGTCGGGTATCCGATGGAGTGGTCACCGCCGAGGACCACAGGGAAGACGCCGCGGCTGTAGACGTGTGAGATCGCCTGGCTGATCTGGTCGAAAGACTTCTCCAGATTGCCGGGAATGGTGAAGACATCGCCGATGTCGACGATGTTGAGCTGCTCGCGCAGGTCCACGCCCAGCTCGTAGCAGTAGGTGCCGAACAGGTTCGTCGAGCGGCGGATACCTTGCGGTCCGAA
This sequence comes from Mycobacterium sp., assembly GCA_032159965.1. GTDB lineage: Bacteria > Actinomycetota > Actinomycetes > Mycobacteriales > Mycobacteriaceae > Mycobacterium. The sequence continues at coordinate 8,450 of JAVHWG010000153.1, read as the reverse complement.
ACGCGCGCCGGGCCGGTAGGTGGCACCGGAGTCCAGCGGCGCGCCGAACACAGCGACCTCGGCGTCGGCGACGTCGTTGACATCCTCCAGGAACGGGCAGTTCAGGAACGTCCCGCGCTCACCGGCGAAATGCGGCAGCTCACCCCGCGAGAACGTCGGAATTGTCCTGTCCACCAAAGTCGGTGAGCCCTGCAGCCCGAACGCCAGACCACGCTGGATTTCCTCGTCGTGGCGGTGCAAAGAGATGCGTGCCTCGGCTTCCTGCGCCCAGCGGCCCTGACTGGCCGCGAAGCCATCGCTGTGCGAATGCGGCTGGTGGCCTTGACGATGGCTATGGGCCGGTCCGCCGGTCTCGTGGGCGTGGTCGTCGGATTGGCCCTGATCAGGCACGAGTGGGACTCCTTCTCAGCCGCTCCGCATCGACGGACCGGCCGTGTCATTGGGGCCTGCGCTGAGGAACATTTCGGAGCGCTCACGGTACCGCACGCCCCTCGCCTGTGTACTCCCTCGACGGCGCGAACGCAGCAGTCCCCTCGGATTACCGTTCGCGCAGCGCACTTTGGCGAGCCGGTGCTGCGGATTGCCGGTCGCCGCTGAGATAACCGCTCGCGTAGGTTGGCGGGCGTGGCCGACGAGATCCCGCCTGCGGCGGAACAACCGATCGCCGCGGCGCACGAGTCTCCCGTCTATGACTACGACGCCTTTCTGTCGTACAGCCGCCAGGACGCTGCGGTTGCGGAGGGGATTCAGAAGGGTCTGCACCGGATCGGTCGTCGGGCAGGTCGCCTGCACGCGCTGAGGGTGTTTCGTGACAAGACCGATCTCGCCGCGAGCCCGAGCCTTTGGGGCAAGATCACCGATGCGCTGGACCGGTCCCGCTATCTGATCGCGGTGTTGTCACCCAACGCGGCTGATTCGGAGTGGGTCGACAAAGAGGTCGACTACTGGCTCGAGCACCGTGGTCGAGAGCATCTTCTTCTCGTCAAGGCCGACGGTGATCTGCATTGGGATCAGGACAACGGACGGTTCGATCCGGACCGGTCCACGGCCGTCCCGCCGGTGCTTGCCGCCCCGGACGCGCTGATCACCGAACCCATCTATATCGACGTCAGCAATGATGCGCCCTGGGATTCGCAGACCCCGGCATTCCGTGACAAGGTCACGGACTTAGCCGCGCCGATACACGGCAAGCCGAAATACGAACTCGCGAGCGAGGACGTCCGCGAGCAGCGCAGGTTCCGCCGTTTCCGGCGCGCTGCGTTCGCCGGCCTCGCGGTGTTGACCGTGCTTGCGCTGACGGCGGCGGTGATTGCGTTCGTCCAGCGTCGGGAAGCGGTGCAGCAGCGTGCGGAAGCCATCCACCAACGCAACGACGCAGTGGCGCTGAGGGTGATGGCGGACGGCGAAGCCCGTGCGCGCGATGGTGGAGATGATCGAGCATTGCAGGAGCTGCTCGCCGCTCGTTGGATCGCGCCGAATCTCGCGGAGAGCGGGTTGCTCATCGGCGCGCTCGCCACGACTTCGACTGACAGGATCATCCGGGCGCCCGGGTCTGTGCCCGCCATCGACCTCAGTCCGGACGGACACCGGATCGTGTCAGCCGGTGACCGCGACAACACCATCCGGATGTGGGATCGCGACACCGGCCAATTGATCACCGAGTTCAGCGGCGATTCTCGCGATGCCGTGAGCGTTGCGTTCAGTGCGGACGGGCGCCGGGTCGTCTCGGGGGGCTACGACAGGTCGGTGCGGATCTGGGACGCACAGACCGGTCGGCAGATCGTCGGACCTTTGAAGGGTCACCGCGGTTTGGTGAGCGGCGTCGCGTTCAGCCCGGACGGGACGCGTGTGGCCTCGGCGGGCTGGGACAAGACGGTGCGGGTCTGGGACGCGGAGACCGGTAGCCCGATCGGCGCGCCGTGGGTCGCCGACGATGCCGTCAACAGTGTCGCGTTCAGTCCGGACGGGCATCGTATCGTCGCCGGGGACCAGGGGGATCTGGCGCGGATTTGGGATCTGGACACCGGCCAGCAGGTCGGCGCGCCGCTGAGCGGGAACAGCGGAATGGTCACGAGTGCGAAGTTCAGTCCTGACGGTGCTCGGATCGTGACCGGTAGCGGTGACCGCACGGTGCGGATCTGGGACGCCGCGACAGGCCAGCAGATCGGTGTGCCGCTCACCGGCCACGAGAGCATGGTCACCAGTGTCGCGTTCAGCGCGGACGGCCGGCGGATCGTCTCGGGCGCCGACGACAAGACAGTCCGGATCTGGGACGCGGACACGGGCGAGGAGATTGGCGCACCGCTGCGTGGCCATACCGACTGGGTGACCACAGCCGCGTTCAGCCCGGACGGCCGGCGGGTGGTGTCGGGCAGCGTCGACGGGACGGTGCGCGTGTGGGACGCACTTCCCGATCCGACGCTGGGTGCTCAGAGGATCGAGCGCCAAGCATCGGTGAGCGGGGTGGCGTTCAGCCCGGGCGGGCGGTTGATGGCCGCTGCCCTCCTGAAGGGGTCGGTGTCGGTGTGGGACCTGAACACCGGCCGGGAGTTCGGCCATCCGATGGCAGGTCCCAACGAGCGCAGCGTCGCCGTGGCGTTCAGCCCGGACGGGCACCGCCTCGTCTCCGGAGGCTACGACAAGACGGTCCGGATTTGGGACTTGGACAACAGCCGGCAGGTCGGCGAGCCGATGCGCGGCCACGACGGCGGGGTCAACAGTGTGGCATTCAGTCCGGATGGGCGGCGTGTGGTCTCGGGCGGTCTCGACACAACGGTGCGGATCTGGGATGCGGAGACCGGTCAGCAGATCGGCGAGCCGTTGACCGGCAGTGGGAGTGACGTCACCGGTGTGGCGTTCGGCCCGGACGGCCGGCGGCTGGTGTCGAGCAATAAGGACGGCACTGTGCGGATCTGGGACGCCCGCACTGGGCGGCAGGTCGGTGCGCCGCTGGTCGGTGATCGGAGTCCGATGCTCAGTGTGGCGTTCAGCCCCGACGGCAGGCGTATCGCGTCGGGCGGTCTGGACAAGATGGTGCGGATCTGGGATGCGGACACGGGTCGGCAGATCGGCGCACCGCTGGCTGGCCACGAGGATGACGTCAAGAGCGTGGCATTCAGTCCTGACGGGTTGTTCGTGGTGTCGGGCAGTACCGACGAGACGGTGCGAGTCTGGAACGCCGACAGCGGCCAGCAGACCGGTGGATCACTGCGGGGCCAGAAGCAGTCGATCTACGGGGTGGCGGTCAGCGCCGACGGGCGGCGCATCCTCTCCGGTGGGAACTCGGGTACCGGGTGGCTGTGGCCCGGACCCGCCGCGTGGCCAGATGTGTTGTGTAGCAAGCTCACTGCCAACATGTCCCGAGAGCATTGGCGTGACTGGGTTTCACCCGCCGTCGAGTACATCACGCAGTGCCCGGATCTACCGATCCCCGGCTGATTTAAATGGGGCTAGTGTCGATTTCCTAGGCTGCTTCCCAGCTAGTTCACAAGATCAGAGGCACCATCGTGGCGAAAGAGTTCCCGCAGCAGCAGCCAGGTTTGAACTACCTCACCGAGGGCGGCCAAGAGACCGAGATCATGTACAAGTATGGGTTCGACCTGCCGCATTTCGCCATGTTCCCGTTGCTCGACAACCCGCGCGCGATGACCGAGTTGCGGGGGATGTACCACCGGTATCTGGATACCGCCGCCCGCCACGGGTTCGGCGTAGTCATCGGGGGTCTTGACTACCGGGCAAGCCCGGACTGGGCTTCGCTGCTCGGCTACTCGCGAGAGTCCTTGGCAGACATGCAGTTACGGGCGATTGATTTCCTGCGAGAGGTCGCCCAGCCGTACGACGGGCAGTTACCCGCAATCATGTACGCCGGCGTCGTCGGTCCGCGAGGCGACGCGTACGAGACGAACCGGACGATCACCGCCGAGGAGGCGGAGCAGTACCACAGCGAGCAACTCGCCACGCTCGCCCGCGCCGGCGTCGACCTAGTCGAGGCCATGACATTCAACGGCGTGGCCGAAGTGATCGGATTGGCCCGTGCCGCGGCGCGAGCCGACGTGCCCCTCGCGGTGTCGTTCACCCTCGACCACAGCAACCATCGGCTCGCCTCAGGGCCGTCCGTGAAGGACGCCATCGAAACAATCGACGCTCAGACAGGTCGTGAACGGCCCGCTTTCTACGGCATCAACTGTTCGCACCCAAGGGAATTCATACCGGCTATTGAGCCGGGCGCGTGGTTCGAGCGGGTGCGGTGCCTGCGACCCAACGCCGCGATGATGGACAAGATCTCGCTGTGCACGCTCGGGCATCTCGAGTCCGGCGACCCCGCGGAACTGGGCCAGCTCATGGGTGGACTGGCGCAGCAGCACCCGCACATCGACGTGTGGGGCGGTTGTTGTGGCACGTGGGAGACCCACCTCGACGAGATCGCACGTACCGTGCGGGCCGCGCGCGACATCGGCGTGCCCGTCTAAGCCTGTTCTCGGCGATCTATGGCCCCGGCGCTGTTCCAGTGGGACCATTCGCTGATGGACGACGACGACCCCGAAAAGCGCATCCGTGAGCTCGAACGCGGGCTGGCCGACCAGTATCCCGTCGCCGACTCGGGATATCAGCAGCCCAAGGTGGAGACGTCCTGGACGCCACCGCCGCCCGGCGTCCCGACACCGGCGATGCCGTTCGGCACGGGACCAGGCGGACCGGCCCCCGGGCTGTACGGGGGAGGACGCGGTTCTGTGCTGGGGCGAGGCAGGTCGCCTGCATTCCGCTTCGTCTGGATTCTCGCTGCATTCTGGGTGCTGGTGATTCCGATCGGAATGGGCTTTTCGTGGTTCATGTCCAATCGCACGGCCAGCTGGAACCCGTTCAGTTCTGGGTCCACCTCCGTCCCGCAGGGCGGATCGCTCAGCCTCGGCGGTAACAACACCACCCAGACGGTCGCGTGCAACGACGGATCGCTGACCTTGGGTGGCAACAACGGCAACTTCACCGTCACCGGACACTGTCTGAGCCTCATGGTGTCCGGTAACAACACGCGTGTCACCGTCGAGCGCGCCGACACCATCGACGCCGGCGGCATCAACACGATGACCACCTACCATTCTGGCGAACCGAAGATCACGAAGTCGGGAATCAACGTCGTCGTGCAGAGCGGCTGACTCACCCCGTCGGTCGCCAAAAGCCCTGAAAACCCTGTCCCGCGTTCGTGGTTCGGACGGGCGACAGCTGCACGGGGTCACCCGCTTCGACCATCAGCCCGTCGCCGACGATCATCGCGACGTGCCCGTCCCACACCGCCAGGTCGCCGGGCAGCAGCGCCCCCGGCGACACCGAGGCGCCGATGTCCTGCTCCTGCGCTAGTCGCGGCAGGTCGAGGCCCGACTCGTGATACGCCCACTGCGTCAACCCGCTGCAGTCCAGTGCCACGCCGGGCGTCGTGCCGCCCCACTTGTACGGCACGCCGAGCTGCGTCAGCGCGTGCCTCACCGCGTCGGCCGCGATCTCATTCGGTGCCGTCACAGTGCTGCCGTCGGGTAGCCGCACCGCCACGCCGGTCCCCATTGCGTCGGGATCGACCGTCGTGCCGTGCGTGAGTCGCGCGTCGTCACCACCCGCTTCCGTCAGTGCGTCTGCCAGCGGGCCGCCGCCGCCGAGCAAACCGGAGATCGTCCCGGGCGCTGCGGACGACCACCCGGTCATCGCGGGCATGGAGGGCATGGCCGACGACAACATGCCCGCCGGGGACGTCATCGCTTGAGCAGGCTGGGCGACCGCCGAGGCGTGTCCGTCGAGTTCGGCCTCGAGCTCGGCGACGACGGCGGTGGCGTCGGCCAGGGCCTGCCGCGCCGCGTCGGCGAGGGCGCCCGCGGTACCCGGCAAACCAGGCTCCAACGCATGCGCGGTTGCGGTGAACTGGTCCACGATGCGCTGCAGCTCGGACTTCGCGCGGGTGATCGCATCTGCCGCGTTCTCCACCCGGCCCGCCATCGCGGACGCGTGCGTGGCGAGGTCGGCCGCGGTGGCCAGCGCCGTCGAAAACGCCTGTCCCGCTGCGTCGGCCGCGGATCCGGCCCACAGTGAACCCATGTCGCCCGCTGCCGAGGCACCGGCTGACACCACGTCCGCGATCACCCGGCCGGCGCCGAGCAGCGTGCGGGACGGGTCGTCGCCGGTGAAGACCCCGGATCCGACGGCTGCCTGCACCTGTAGCAGCGGTGCGGTGAGCGCGGTCACGAATGCTCCGGGCATCGGCTACATCCGGGTCCGAGCGAGCACTGCTTGTGCGTGTTGCTCGACGCCGTCGAAGGCGTGGGCGGTGGCGGTGGTCGCGTCGGAGTATCTGGTCACGTCGTCCGCGATGGTCGTCATGCGGTTGACCAGGCCCGCAGTCCCCTCGGCCAGCGCCGCGGCGAACCGCGCGCCCACCGGGCCGAATGCGGCCATCACCGTCGGCTCGACGTCCCCGCCCAGAGCGGCGGCCGCCGTGCGCAGATCAGTGCCCATGTCGGCGGTGGCTTTCCCGTGAGCGCGGATGGCGTCGGTATCGGCGTGCATGCGACGTTGGACGCATCTGCGCAGTCGCGCGGTTCCGCAAGGAATTGTGGCGCTGCCCGATTACTGTTCTGGGCCATGGATGTCCGCGTCGTCGACCACCCTCTTGCCGCTGCCCGGTTGACCACATTGCGCGACGAGCGCACGGACAACGCCGCGTTCCGGCTGGCGCTGCGCGATCTCACGCTGATGCTCGTCTACGAGGCTGTCCGCGACGCGCCGCGCGAGGCTGTTGCCGTCCGCACGCCGCTGGCCGAGACGACGGGTTGCCGCCTGGCCAATCCGCCGTTGCTGGTTCCGGTGCTACGGGCTGGGCTGGGGATGGTCGACCAGGCGCACGAACTGATTCCTGAGGCGCAGGTCGGGTTCGTCGGTGTGGCTCGTGACGAGAAAACCCATCGGCCCACACCGTATTTGGAGTCGCTGCCCGACGACCTGTCCGGCCGGCCCGTGATGGTGCTGGACCCGATGCTCGCGACAGGGGGGTCGATGGCGCACACAGTCGGACTGCTACAGGCACGCAACGCCGACGACATCACCGCGGTGTGCGTCGTCGTGGCGCCCGAAGGCATTGCAGCGCTGAATCGCGTCGCACCCCAGATGCGGTTGTTCACCGCCACCATCGACGACGGGCTCAACGAAATCGCTTACATCGTACCGGGATTGGGCGATGCCGGCGACCGGCAGTTCGGTCCGCGCTGAACCGGATCAGAACTGGTCGCGGTGCCAGACGCCCATCTGACGGTCCATGAACTCGTCGGCCCTGTCGTGGATCCAGCGCTGTGGCTGCGGCCACTTGAAAGGCGCAAGCAGCAGGTTCATCGGGCGCAGCTCACCGGTGAAAATGTCGAAGTTTACCTTGACGTTCGGGTAGTTCGACGTGATCAGGTACGTGCACCCAGACCGCTTGAAGTTTTCCCGGACGCGCTTGATGTCGTGATAGGACAGATGCAGCAACAAATCTCGGCAGAACAGCGCGTCAGCCGGCGGCAGGGCGTCGTGTGTGAGATCGAGCATCATGAATCGCCGCGTCTCCGTGGCGTGCTCGCTGTTGAGACGATCTACCAGCTGCGGCACTATCTCGCCGCCGATGTATTCCCGCACCGGAAGATCGACGTGCTGCATCCAGTTGAAGTCTCCGCACGGGGCATCGATGAGCACCTGCACACCCAGGTCGGTCAACAACCGCGGTAGCTCGGCGCGCAGCTCCTCGGTGGCGGTCAGGGTCGACCCCCCGCCGGACTTCGATCCGGGGCAGCGCCGGCCCTCGCGGACGTAGATCTCGGTGAAGATGTCCTCGACAGTTCGAGAGTTGTGTTGCTTCTTCCGCTTGCGGGTCGCCCTCAGGGGCCCCGTCACGCCGTCGTAGAGCCGAGGGAACCGCAACCTGGCCGCCGTTTTGAGACGGACGACTGTGGGATTCCTTTTCGCACGCACTGGGTGAAACGGTAGCAAACTCAACGGTGGCGTTGCAGAAGTGCGACCCCGTCGCGTCGCACTGCGTCACAGAGTTCTTCCGCGCGACGTCGGGCTGCGGCAAGGTCGCCGGTGGCGGCCAGCCTGATCTCGGTATAGACCTTGATCTTGGGCTCGGTGCCCGACGGCCGTATCGCCATGCGCACCCGGGCACGGTCGTCTCCGCCACTGAGGACCAGCACGTCGGGGTGCTCGGCGGCCGTGACAGCGAACCCCGCCAGCGTCGTCGGCGGAGTGCGGCGAATGCGCATCGTCACCTCGGTCGCGTCGTCGGTCGGCGCGCTGAACGACACCGGTAGGTGCACGCCGTGTCGGCGGGCCAGGTCGTCGAGGATTCCCGGGATGTCTTCACCCGCCGTCTTGGCCGTCGCCAACAGGTCGCAGCACAGCACGGCCGCGCTGATGCCGTCCTTGTCACGGACCGCCTC
>JAVHWG010000283.1:0-11331 GCA_032159965.1 Mycobacterium sp. | reverse complement strand
TTGAGGAACTTCGGCGACCAGCCGGCGAACGGACCGAACAAGAGCCACGACTTTCCGTTGATGACCCGTGCGTCCAGGTGCGGTGCTGACATCGGGGGTGCGCCCACTGCCGGGAAGCCGTAGACCTTGGCGCGGTGTCGGGCGGCGAGTTCGGGATTGTCGCTGCGCAAGAACTTCCCGCTGACGGGAAACCCGCCGAATCCCTTGATCTCGGGGATACCGGATCGCTGCATCAGGCGCAGCGCAGCGCCACCGGCGCCGACGAAGACGAACTTCGCGTTGATCTTCGACGTCGCGCCGGTCCGATTGTTGCGGACTTTGACCGTCCAGCCGCCGTCGCGGCTTCGCGTGAGATCGCGGACCTCGTGGCCGAACAACGTTTGCATCCCCGCGCCCGCCCCGAAGCCGATGAGCTGCTTTGTCAGCGAGCCGAAGTCGACGTCGGTGCCGTGCGGCGCCCAGTTCAGCGCGACCGGCTCGGCGAAGCGACGACCGGCCGACATCAGCGGCAGACGCCGGGCGAACTCGTCAGGATCTTCGACGAGTTCGATCGACTCGAACAGCGGGTTGTGCACCAGCGCCTCTCGGCGGCGGCGCATGAACTCCACTTGGTTCTCGCTCTGCACCCAGCTCGCGTGCGGGATCGGGTTGAGAAAGCCCCGCACATCGTTGAGCACGCCGTTCTCGGCCGCGTACGCCCAGAACTGCCGGGAGAGCTGGAATTCCTCGTTGACGTTGACCGCCTTGGTGATGTCGATCGACCCGTCGGGCTGCTGCGGGGTGTAGTTGAGCTCGCACAACGCCGAGTGACCGGTTCCGGCGTTGTTCCACGGGTCGCTGCTCTCGGCGGCGGCACCGTCGAGACGCTCGATGAGCGTGATGTCCCAGTCCGGTTCAACGAGCCGCAACAAGGCCGAAAGCGTGGCGCTCATGATTCCGGCGCCGACGAGCAGGACATCTGTCTTGGTGGCTTCTGCGTCTGACACGAGTGGTCGGTACCCTTCCCCAACGTCAGCGAATCGCGCCTACGCTTGCCAAGGTTATCGCGGCAGGCAGATGCGGCGCCCCACGACGAATCTCCGGGGACTCTCCGGACCACGAACCCGCTGACGGCCGCCCATGCATCGTTATGGTGGTCGCGTGACGCCGATAACGGTGAACGGGTCGCAGGGACCCCGGGATTCGTGGCAGCCCGATGTCCTGCCGGGGTACTGGCAACGCACCTTGCCCTTGGGTCCGGACCCGGCCGGAGAAGGCACGATCGTCGCCACGCTGATCCGCAAAGGCTCGCCCGGACCCGGCACATGCGAACCATTGCGCGCGGTTCTGGCCGTCCACGGATACACCGACTACTTCTTCAACACCGAACTCGCCGATTACTTCGCCGACCGGGGTTTCGTGTTCTACGCCCTGGACCTCAGCAAGTGCGGACGGTCGTGGCGAGAAGGGCAGACCCCGCACTTCACAACGGACCTTGCGCGTTATGACGTCGAACTCGATCGGGCGGTGGCGTCGATCAGGGACGAACTCCCGGGAGCCCAGATCATCGTCTCCGCCCACTCCGCAGGCGGACTGATCGCGCCGCTCTGGCTGGACCGGCTGCGTCGCCGCGGGTCCACGTCCGCCTCCGGCATCGCCGGCCTGGTGCTGAACAGCCCGTTCTTCGACCTGCGCGGGCCGGCAATCCTGCGTACTCCGGTGACGTCCGCAGCGATCGGAGCGGCGTCGCGGCTGGGCACCAGGCGCGTGCTGCGCGCGACCGGTGACATTGGTTACGGAAGCAGCCTTCACCGGGATCACGGCGGAGAATTCGACTACAACCTGGTATGGAAACCGCTCGGCGGGTTCCCTGTCACGGTCGGCTGGCTGCGCGCAATCCGGCGCGGGCAGGCCAAGCTGCACCGTGGCCTCGACGTGGGCGTACCGAACCTCATCCTGCGCTCGGACAAGACAATCCCAGAGACGAAGGATCCCGCCAAGATGCAACGCGGCGATGCGGTGCTCGACGTCACGCAGATCGCCCGGTGGGCAGGCTGTGTGGGCAACCGCTCCACGATCGTTCCGGTCGCCGACGCCAAGCACGATGTGTTCTTGTCGCTGGCGCAGCCACGGCAGGCGGCCTACCGGGCGCTCTCGGGCTGGCTCGGCACAGTGTTCACCGACGTGGGGCAGATGTCATGACGCACTTCGACCTGGCGATCATCGGGACCGGTTCCGGCAACACCATTCTCGATGAGCGCTACGCGGAAATGAGCGTGGCCATCTGCGAGCAGGGCGTCTTCGGGGGCACCTGCCTCAACGTCGGCTGCATCCCGACGAAGATGTTCGTGTATGCCGCCGAAGTCGCGCAGAACGCGGCCGAGTCAGCACGATTCGGCGTGGACGCCAGGGTCGACGACGTGCGCTGGCCCGACATCGTTTCGCGGGTGTTCGGCCGGATCGACCCACTATCGATGGGCGGCGAGAACTATCGCCGATCCTCACCCAACGTCACCGTTTACCACAGCCATACGCGATTCGGTCCCAAGCGGGGCGACCGCTATACCCTGCGCACCGACGCCGGCGACGAGTTCACCGCCGACAAGGTCGTCATCGCCGCCGGATCCCGCGCAGTGATACCCGAGTACATCGCAGAGTGCGGGGTGCCGTATCACACCAGCGACACGATCATGCGGATCCCCGAATTGCCTGCACATCTCGTGATCGTCGGCGGCGGCTACGTGGCAACGGAGTTCGCCCACATCTTCTCGTCCCTGGGCAGCCATGTCTCGCTGGTGATTCGGGGAAGCACGCTGCTGCGCGGGCACGACGACACGATCATGATGCGGTTCACCGACATCGCCGCCAAGAAATGGGAAATCCACAGCCACAGCAACGTCACCCACGCGCGCGAGACGGACGGACAGATCGAAGTCGTCTGCGACGGTGGGTCCACCGTGCGTGGTGACGCATTGCTGGTCGCGACCGGACGCGTACCCAACGGTGACCTTCTGGACGCAGACGCCGCCGGAATCGAGGTGGACGGCCATGGCCGGGTGCGCGTCGACGAGTATCAGCGCACCTCCGCGCGAGGCGTTTTCGCGCTCGGGGACGTCAGCTCGGAGTACCAGCTGAAGCACGTGGCCAACCATGAGGCGCGCGTGGTCCGCTTCAACTTGTTGCAGGACTGGGACGACACCGACGCCCTGGTCGCCTCCGACCATCGGTTCGTGCCGTCCGCCGTGTTCACCGATCCGCAGATCGCAAGCGTCGGTCTCACTGAAAACCAAGCTCGCGCAAAGGGTTACAAGCTCAAGGTCAAAGTCCAGGACTACGGCGACGTGGCCTACGGGTGGGCAATGGAAGACACTACCGGCATCGCGAAGATCATCGTGGACGACGACTCCGGATTGATCCTCGGCGCCCACCTGATGGGCCACCAGGCCTCGTCACTGATTCAGCCGATCGTCCAAGCCATGAGCTTCGGGCTAGGCGCTCAGGACATGGCACGCGGCCAATACTGGATTCATCCCGCGCTGCCCGAAGTGATCGAGAACGCGCTTCTGGCATTGTGCGGCGAGCCGCCGTGGCCGCCTTCGCGGCGACATTGACGCTCGATCCTCGCAGCGACGTTGCGGCCGAACGCGACTCAATCCAGAAAGCCGTGCAGCAGCGCCGCTGACCCCGCGATGTGCGCACGCATCGCGGCGCCGGCTCCGTCCGGGTCGCCGGCGAGGATCGCAATCACAATGGCCTCGTGCTGTTCGTCGGAGTGCGTGATGTTACGGGGCAGCAACGGGATTCGGTCCAGCAGCCGGTTCACCCGCATTCGGTTCTCCGCGACCAGCGGCACCAGCGACGGGGACTTCACCAGCTCCGCGATCGCCAGGTGCAGCCGTGAATCCAGTCGCCGGTAGTCCGCCGGCTCGGCGCAGCGAACGTCTGTCATCCGCACCCACAACAGCTCTCGCTCGCCGGCCGTCAGCGTCCGGGCCGCCGCCATCCGCGCGGCACCTACCTCGAGTATCTCTCTCATCACCAGCGCGTCATCCAGATCGGTCCGGCTGATGCCTTGGCCACCATCGGCTTCCACGCCGGGAGGCGTCGGCAGCTCGTCCGCGAGGAACGTGCCGCCGTAGCGACCGCGACGCGAGACCAGATAACCGGCGTCGGCAAGCGATTTGATCGCTTCTCTGACCGTGTCGCGACTCACCTGAAGCCTTGCGGCGAGTTCGCGTTCCGGTGGCAGCGATTCCCCGGGTCCGAGGACGCCCAGCCGGATGGTCTGCAGTAGCCGCGCGACAGTGTCCTCGAAGGCGTTGCCGGGCCGTACTGGGCGCAGCAGCGCATCGCTCACCGGCTGTGCGCTCATATCGGCGTGACGTAGGCGGAACTGATCCCGCCATCGACCAGGAACGTCGACGCGGTGATGAACGAGGCGTCGTCGCTGACCAGAAACGCCACCGCGGCGGCGATTTCGGTGGGCTCGGCGAACCGGCCGATCGGCACGTGGACCAGCCGCCTCGCGGCCCGTTCGGGATCCTTCGCGAAGAGCTCCTGCAGCAGCGGGGTGTTCACCGGCCCGGGACACAGTGCGTTGACGCGGATGCCGCTGCGCGCATACTGCACGCCGAGTTCGCGCGACATCGCCAGCACACCACCCTTGGACGCCGTGTAGGAGATTTGCGAGGTCGCCGATCCCATCACTGCGACGAACGAGGCGACGTTGACGATCGACCCGGCGCCTTGTGCGCTCATGTGGCGCAACGCCGCCCGGCAGCACAGGTACACCGATTTCAGGTTCACGTCCTGCACCCGCTGCCACGCAGGCAGTTCGGTGGTCTCGATCAGGTCGTCGTCGGGTGGAGATATCCCCGCGTTGTTGAAAGCGATGTCCACCGACCCGAATTCTGCTGCCGCACCGTCGAACAGAGCGTCCACCGCAGCCTGCTCGGTCACGTCCACCGGCACGAAGAGTCCGCCGAGCTCGTCGGCGGCCGCTCGCCCGGCATCGCGGTCGACGTCGCCGACGACGATCCTGGCACCCTCGGCGCGCATCCGACGCCCGGTCGCCAGCCCGATGCCGCCGCCGCCGCCGGTGATCACCGCCACCTTGCCGGCCAGACGCTGCGTGAGATCGATCATGCGGACTCCCCCGGTTCGATCGCGAAGAACACGTTCTTCGTCTCGGTGAAAGACAGCGGAGCGTCGGGGCCGAGCTCGCGGCCAAGGCCCGACTGCTTGAACCCGCCGAACGGCGTGTTGTAGCGCACCGACGAGTGCGAATTCACCGACAGGTTGCCCGATTCCACCGCTCTGGACACCCGCACCGCGCGCGACAGGTTGTCGGTCCAGATGGAACCGGACAAGCCGAACAATGTGTCGTTGGCCAGTGCGATCGCATCGGCTTCGTCGTCGAAGGGCAGCACGGCGACGACGGGACCGAAGATCTCTTCTCTGACCGTGCGATCGGAGCGCTGGGGGGTCAGCACCGTCGGCGGGAACCAGAAGCCGGGACCGTCCGGGGCGTCGCCGCGGAAGGCGACCGGCGCGTCGTCGGGAACGTAGGAGGCCACGGTGTTCCAGTGCGCCCGCGACACCAGCGGGCCCATCTCGGTGCTCGGGGAGGCGGGGTCGCCGACGACCACCCCTTTGACCGCGGGCTCGAGCAGCTCCATGAACCGGTCGTACACGTTGCGTTGCACCAGGATCCGACTACGGGCACAGCAGTCCTGGCCGGCGTTGTCGAACACTCCGTAGGGTGCGGTGGCCGCCGCACGCTCCAGGTCGCAGTCGTCGAACACAATGTTCGCGCTCTTGCCGCCGAGTTCGAGTGTGACCCGTTTGACCTGAGTCGCGGCGCCCGCCATGACCGCCGTGCCGACTTCGGTGGAGCCGGTGAACACGATCTTGCGCACGTCCGGATGGGTGACGAACCGATCGCCCACCACGGAACCCCTGCCGGGCAACACCTGGAACAGATCTTCGGGAAGGCCTGCCTCCGCGGCAATTTCACCGATCCGGATCGTGGTCAGCGGCGTCCACTCAGCAGGCTTCACGAGCACCGCGTTGCCGGCGGCCAGCGCGGGGGCGAATCCCCACGCCGCAATCGGCATCGGGAAGTTCCACGGCGTGATGATGCCGACGACTCCCAACGGTTCGTTGAAGGTGACGTTCAGGCCACCGGCTACGGGAATCTGTTTGCCGGACAGCCGCTCCGGGGTGGCAGCATAGAACTGGAGCACATCGCGGACGTGGCCCGCTTCCCACTCGGCAGCCGAGATCGGGTGCCCGGAATTCGCGACCTCCAATGCTGCCAGTTCGTGGGCGTGCCTCTCGACCGCGGCGGCGAAAGCCCGCAGACCGGCTGCTCGTTCGGCGGGAGCCATTGCCGCCCATCGCCGCTGGGCGATCAGGGCACGGGCGACCGCGTCGTCGACACCGTCCGCGTCGACGCGCTCGACTGTCCGCAGCAGCTGCTCCGTGGCGGGGTTGATGACATCCGAGGCTGTCATGCGTGCGCCCTGGCGGTCGCACGTGCGGTCGCGGCCGCGACGAGCCCCGCGAACAGCCTCAGGTCGGCAAGGCGCTCCTCGGGGTGCCATTGCACCGCGAGAACGAACGTCTCGCCTGGCAGTTCGATTGCCTCGACCACGCCGTCGGCATCGCGCGCGCTGACGATCAATCCGTCACCGAGTTCCGCAATCGCCTGGTGGTGATAGCACTGCTCGTCGGAATACTCGCCGATCAGCCCCTCGAGGCGGGTGTCGGGCACGACGTCCACCCGCGACGTGGAGAACACCGCACTGCCCGCCTGGTGTCGGGTGTGCCCCACCACGTCCGGGAGATGCTGATGCAGAGTGCCGCCGAGTGCCACGTTAAGCACCTGCGCCCCGCGGCATATCCCGAGCACAGGCAGGCCCCGCCGTAGCGCACCGTCGAGCAGCGCGAACTCCCACTCGTCGCGGTCGTAGCGTGGTTCGTCCGTCTTGGGGTGCGCCGGTTGGCCGTAGCGAGCGGGGTCGACGTCCTTGCCCCCGGTGATCACCAGGCCGTCCAGCCCGTCGAGCACCCTGGCGGCGATGTCGTCGTCTACGGGCTGCGGCGGCAACAGGACGGAGATGCCACCGGCGCGCGCCACCCCCTCGAAGTAGATGTGCGGCAGGAAACTCGCCCGCACATCCCACACCCCGGTCTTCGCCTGCTCGAGGTAGGTGGTCAAGCCGATCACGGGCCGGGCGACGACATGATCAGAGCCGTTCAAAGCCACGGAACTTCTCCCAGTCGGTGACGGCGGCATTGAATGCGTCCTGTTCGACTCGCGCATTGTTGAGGTAGTGCGCAACGACCTTCTCGCCGAACGCATCACGGGCGACCTCTGATCGGGCGAACAGCTCAGCGGCCTCGCTCAGCGAGGTCGGCAGCCGCTCCGCATCGCTCTCATAGGCGTTGCCCGCCAGGGCATCCGGCAGCTCGAGCTTCTGGTCGATACCGTGCAGACCCCCGGCGATCAGTGCGGCGACCGCCAGGTACTGGTTGACGTCGCCGCCGGGTGCACGGCACTCCATCCGCATGCCCAGACCGTGCCCGACGACGCGCACCGCACACGTGCGGTTGTCCATGCCCCACGCGACAGCCGTGGGAGCGAAACTACCCTCGACAAAACGCTTGTAGGAGTTGATGTTCGGCGCGTAGAACAACGTGAGCTCACGAAGCGTCGCCAACTGCCCGGCGATGAAGCTGCGGAACATCTGCGACATCCCGTGCTCGGCATCCGCGTCGGCGAATACGGCACCGCCGTCGTCGCCACGCAGTGAGATGTGGATGTGGCAGCTGTTGCCCTCCCGCTCGTCGAACTTCGCCATGAACGTCAGGCTCTTGGCGTGCTGGTCCGCGATCTCCTTGGCGCCGTTCTTGTAAATCGTGTGGTTGTCGCAGGTGGCCAGCGCGTGGTCGTACCGGAAGGCAATCTCCTGCTGACCGAGGTTGCATTCGCCCTTGACGCCCTCGCAATACATGCCCGCGCCGATCATCCCGAGGCGGATATCACGCAACACTGGCTCCAGGCGGGTCGATCCGAGGATCGCGTAGTCGACGTTGTAGTCGGTGGACGGGGTCAATCCGCGGTAGCCACGTGCCCACGCGTCGCGATAGGTGTCGTCGAACAGCAGGAACTCGAGTTCGGTGCCGACATAGGGCACCAGGTTTCGCTCGGCCAGACGCGCGATCTGCCGGGCGAGGATGCTGCGCGGCGCCTCGTCGACCGGGCTGCCGTCCTCCCACGCGAGATCCGCCATCACCAGCGCGGTGCCGGGCAGCCAGGGGATGCGCCGCAGCGTGTCGAAGTCCGGTCGCATCACCATGTCGCCGTAGCCGGTGTCCCAGCTGCTCATCGCGTAACCGGACACTGTGTTCATGTCGACGTCGACGGCGAGCAGGTAGTTGCAGCATTCGGCGCCGTGGGCGGCGACCTCCTCGCTGAACAACCGCGCCGCAACACGTTTGCCCGTGAGCCGGCCCTGCATGTCCGCGAACGCCACGATCACGGTGTCGATGTCACCCGACTCGATCAGGGCCTCGAGTTCCGCCGAGCTCAACATGACGGGAAGTCAACCATTGGGCACCCCTCCTCTGGCACATCCTGCACCGATTTAACTCAACTTTCATGGCCAAAGGTAGGACTTCAGACCTTTGAAGCTTTATTCTCCCCTATCAGCGAGCGGCTTCGCGCCCGCACGTCCGTAAGAGGAGAACGCCGTGCCCGAGGGTCATGAGAACGTGAAAGACGATGACGAAAGCCTGCTCGCTTCACTGGGCTACACCCAGGAGCTGAAGCGTTCCTGGTCGGGGTTTTCGAACTTCGCAATCTCGTTCTCGATCATCTCGATCCTGGCCGGCTGCTTCACCTCGTTCGGCCTGGGCTGGAACAACGGCGGGCCGGCAGCCATCGCGTGGGGCTGGCCGGTGGTGTCGATATTCATCCTGATCATCGGCCTGTGCATGTCGGAGCTGGTGTCCGCTTTCCCGACATCCGGCGGAATCTACTGGTGGGCAAGCAGACTCGGCGGACCCAAAGCCGGCTACTACACCGGTTGGCTCAACCTGATCGGTCTGATCGCGATCCTGGCGTCGGTGGCGTATGGCTGCGCGACGTTCCTGGACCTGACGCTCTGCACGTTCAGTGACAGCTGGCTGGCCGGCTACAGCCTCAAGCGCGTATTCCTGATGTTCATCGTGATCCTCGCAATCTCCGCGGTGATCAACATCTTCTCCAGTCACCTACTGGCGGTCATCAACAACATCTCGGTGTGGTGGCATGTCGCGGGCGCGGCAGCAGTGGTGCTCATCCTTTTCCTCGTCCCCGAGCACCACGCCAGCGTCTCCGACGTGTTCGCCAAGACCATCAACAACTCCGGCATCTTCGGCGGCGAAAAAGGCTGGGGCTGGCTGTTGTTCGTGCTGCCGATCTCGGCGATCCTCACCCAGTACACGATCACCGGTTACGACGCGTCGGCTCATCTGTCCGAGGAGACCAAGAGCGCGGCGAACGGCGCGGCCAAGGGCATCTGGCGGTCGATCTTCTACTCGGCGATCGGTGGATGGATCCTTCTGCTGTCGTTCCTGTTCGCGGTGCAGGACGCGGACAAGGTGTCCTCGGCAGCGACACCGGTGGCAGAGATCTTCACGCAGGCGCTCACCACCAAGTGGATGGTTGCGGTGCTGTTCATCTCCTCCGCCGGACAGTTCTTCTGCACCACCGCGTGCCAGACCAGCGCATCGCGAATGCTGTTCGCGTTCAGCCGCGACCGCGCGGTGCCGGGACACCAGCTGTGGTCGAAGCTGAGCTTGCAAAGAGTGCCGGCCAACGCAGTGCTGGTCACCGCCCTCATCGCCGCCATCATCACCCTGCCTGCCATGGTGACGGTCAACGTCGTGATCGGCGGGCAAGAGGTGCCGTCGCCGGTCGCCTTCCTCGCGGTGGTGTCGATCGGAGTCGTCGGGCTCTACCTGTGCTTCGCCGTACCCATCTTCTTCCGCTGGAAGGCAGGTGACAGTTTCCCGGTCGGCAGCTGGAATCTGCGCGGCCACCACAAGTGGATGGCGCCGGTCGCGATCATCGAGATCCTGATCACCTCGATCATCGCGCTGTTTCCCTACAGCAACGCGGGCATGCCGTGGGATCCGGCATTCGAATGGAAATACGTCAACTACACGCCGATTCTTGTCGGCGGAGTGCTGATCCTGCTCTGGATCTACTGGCACGTCTCGGTGAAGAAGTGGTTCACCGGTCCGATCCGGCAGATCGAAGCCGTCGAACCAGAGCCCGAACCCGCCTGATCCGACCCCGTCCTCTTCGGTCGCCAGCGCATGAAGCGACGCGAAGGTGGGTAGTGTCAACCCGTGTGCGCGGCAAGGTCTGCGGGACCGGACACCGGCGAGGACGGCCCCGAGGCAATCACGCTCGGACTCCATGACAGTGCACCACCGCACCTCATGGACGCCATGGCCAGCAATGTGGCGCTCGATCTCGGCTGGGGCACACTGGTCTTCGGGCAGACATTTTCCGATCCGCATGAACTCGCGGAGGTCCTCCGTCGCGAGGGCCCCGGTCGCCGGGACATCTGCATGTATGCACGGGAAGCCCATGTCGTCGTGGCGCTTTCGCCGCACGAGCTGTTCATCGACCCAAGCCACACCTATCGATTGCGCTTCTCCGACACACCGATCGACGTGACCCCCAGCGGGTTCACGGTCCGCGAACTGCAATCCCGCAAAGACGGCGAGGAGATGAATCGCGTCTACGTGCGGTGCGGAATGGTGCCGGCCCGTGTCGAGGTGATCTGGGAGAATCACGTCGACAACGACGCGGTGAAATATCTTGTCGCCACCCGCGACGCCGACGGCGCGGTCATCGGGACGGTGACCGGGGTCGACCACGAGGTGCTGTTCGACGATCCCGAGCGTGGCAGCAGCCTGTGGACGCTGGCTGTCGATCCGGCAGCGAGTGTGCCCGGTGTCGGCGAAGCGCTCAGTCGCGCGCTCGCCGAGCACTACCGGGCGAAGGGCCGGGCGTACATGGACCTGTCCGTCG
Source organism: Mycobacterium sp. (assembly GCA_032159965.1). Classification (GTDB taxonomy): domain Bacteria; phylum Actinomycetota; class Actinomycetes; order Mycobacteriales; family Mycobacteriaceae; genus Mycobacterium. Next base: position 260 of record JAVHWG010000283.1, on the reverse strand, counting down.
TCCACGACAACACCGCGGCGATCGCCTTGTACGAGAAGCTGGGCTTTGCGCGCGTCCCGGTGCTGTGCATCAAACGTAAGAACGCGATCAACGAGCACCTGTTCACGGTCTTCCCACCGGAGACGGTAGAGGATCTCAACCCGTACTCGCGGATCATCGCCGACGAGGCGCTGCGGCGCGGCATCCAGGTCGAGGTTCTCGACGCGGAGCACGGCGAGATGCGGCTGACCCACGGCGGGCGCACCCTGATCACCCGCGAG
>JAVHWG010000079.1:0-5430 GCA_032159965.1 Mycobacterium sp. | reverse complement strand
GCGTAGATGTCCCAGCTCTGCAGCTTCGCGGTGGCCGGGTAGATCGGAAAGAAGTCCCGCTCGAACGCCGCCAGCAGTTCGTCCTCGCCGTGCGCGCCCATCGTTTCGGCGATCGCCTTGAGCGACTTGCTGCCCGACTGCTTTCCGGTAGGCGAACTGAGTACGAGGTATGCGGGATGACTCAACGTCATCGCGCCCTTGTATTTGACCTCACCGGACAACATGATTCGGGCGCCGTCCACCAGGGTCTTCTTGAGGTAGTTGGCGTTGAAGAACGTGGCGATGACACGTGGCCGGTGCTTGCCGAGCGTCAGCGTCAGATACTCGGGTTTGGGCTGTTTGGTGCCGGGGCGCGGCTTCATGTTCCCGACCTTGACCTCCGTGATCTCGTCCACGAACGTCACGTGCTCGCCCTCGTCGAACGCGCGGTCCTCCTCGCCGCGCACCGTCATCCCTTCGCTGTACTTGCGCGGGTAGTGGCGCAGCAGGTCGTTGACGGTACGGAACCCGAAATGTTCTTCCAGCTTGCTCGCCGTCCTGCGGCCCAGGACGTGGTCAAGCTTGTCGTCGAGCTTTGCCACCGCTACTCGACCCCGATCATCAAGGCGTCACCGTGGTGGCCGGTCTGATAGGTCACCAACTCGGTGCCGGGGTGGTATCTGTGCACATGCGACTCGAGTTCGGCGGCGACGCATGCGTCGACGCCCGCGCCGACCAGTACGGTCACCATTTCACCGCCTACGGTCAGCAGCAGGTCGATCAACCCGCACGCCGTGGTGCCGACGTCGGGGTGCACCACCAGCACTTCGTCGCCGGCGATGCCGAGGCCGTCGCCGGGTTCACACTGCCCCGCCCAGGTCAGCGCTTGGTCTGCGGCGACCCGCACCGAGCCGTGCCGAGTGGCGCCGGCCGCGCGCGCCATCGAGAAGCCGTCGTCGACGGCAGCACGGGCGGGATCGTGGACGGCAAGGGCAGCCAGGCCCTGCACCATCGATCCGGTGGGCACCGGCACGACGTCGAGTCCCCAGCCGGTTGCCGCCGTGCACCCGGCCACGAGTTCCTCGGCGGCGACAAACCCGTTGGGCAGCACCATGATCTGGCCGGCACCGGTGTCCACGACTGCGCGCAACAACTCCTTGGCACTGATCGACGCCGACGGATCGCACCGCAACACCTGCGCGCCCGCTCCCGCGAACAGCTCCTCGGCGCCGTCTCCGTCGACGACCGCCAGCACGGCGCGCCGCCGCGTCCACCGGCCAGGGGCGGCGCCGCCCCGCAGTGTCGAGATCTGGATATTGGTGGGCGTGCCTACCGTGAACGCGGCCTCGACCGCGGCGCCGGCGTCGTCGGCATGGACATGCACCGAATACCGGTTCTCGCGGTCGCCTGCGATCGTCACCGAGTCGCCGATTTCTTCGAGTCGCTTGCGCAGCCCATCCAGACGCTCGCCGGACCCGCTGATCCCATACATCACCTCGTAATACGGCGGGCGCTGATCGGCCGCCTGCCCGGCGGCAGCCGCGGTAGGCGGAGACGGGACGTACTCGCTGCGAAGCGGGGCGTGGCCTGTGATCGTGGCGGCCAGCGCATCAAGCAACACCAGCAGCCCGCGACCGCCCGCGTCCACGACCCCGAATTCCGCCAGCACTCCGAGCTGGTCCGGCGTCCTCTCCAGTGCGACGACGGCCGCGTCCGCCGCGGCCAGCACGGTGTCCGACAGCGCCTCGTCGGAGTCCGCGCGGCGCTCGGCTTCGGCGGCGGCGGCCTGCAAGACAGATACGATCGTGCCCGGCACCTCCTCGCCCACCGATCCGACGACCAACACCACGGCATGGCGCAACACGTCGGCGAAGAGACGCGAATCGACGGCTTCCAGCCCGTCCGCGGAGGCCGTCACGTCGGCCAGGCCGCGAAGGATCTGCGACAGGATCACCCCTGAATTACCGCGGGCGCCGTACAGCGCCCCGCGGGCCAATGCCGCGGCGACCTGGGACACGTCGGTGGATCCCGATGCGTGCCGCTCGGCCTCGGTAAGGGCTGCCCGCATGGTGAACAGCATGTTTGCGCCGGTGTCGGCGTCGGCGACAGGAAAGACATTCAGCCGGTTGATCTCCTCGGCGTGCACGACAAGCCCACCCACCGTCGCGTGTGCCCAGTCGAGCAAGCCGGAGGCGTCCAACCGCCGACCCGACATCGCACTCTCCTCCCCCGGCGCACTCGATGCGAGCCTAACCAGTGCGCCTGACAGCCGAACGCATCTGCAACGGGCGATTTTGGCGTTCATCCACAGGCCCGGTATCCTTACCAGGTTGTCGGGTCACCCGAGATTGCGCTGGCTGGGCGCCGATGAGCGCTCGCGCGAAGAGCATCAGGTACGACGACGCACAGGCTAAACGATCCGAATGGAGTTACCACTATGGCCGCCGTCTGCGACATCTGCGGTAAGCACCCGGGCTTCGGCAAGTCGGTGTCGCACTCGCACCGGCGGACCAGCCGACGCTGGGACCCCAACATCCAGACCGTGCGCGCGGTCGACCGGCCTGGCGGCAACAAGAAGCGACTCAACGTCTGCACCTCCTGCCTGAAGGCGGGCAAGGTCAGCCGCGGCTAGACGCGACTCAGGGCAGCCGCCAGTCGACAGGCTCGGCGCCCAGCTCCACCAGATGTGCATTGGCGCGACTGAACGGCCGCGACCCGAAGAACCCGCGCTGTGCCGACAGCGGGGACGGGTGCACCGACTCGATGGTCGCTATGGGCGAACTGTCCGGTGTGAGCATCGGTTTCAGCGTTGCCGCATCGCGTCCCCAGAGGATGGCCACCAGCGGCCGGCCCCGCGCCGCGAGGGCGCGTATCGCGCACTCGGTGATCGCTTCCCACCCTTTACCGCGGTGTGATGCCGGGTTGCCCGGGCGCACCGTCAACACCCTGTTGAGCAGCATCACCCCGCGCTGCGCCCATGGCGTCAGATCCCCGTTCGCCGGCTTGGGGTATCCGAGGTCGGTGCCGTACTCGGCGAAGATGTTGTCCAGGCTGCGCGGCAACGGCCTCACGTCGGCTGCCACCGAAAAACTCAGTCCCACTGCGTGACCCGGGGTCGGATACGGATCCTGTCCGACGATCAGCACTCGCACTTCGTCGAATGGAAATGTGAAGGCCCGCAACACATTCGAGCCGACAGGAAGATAGCGCTGCCCGGCGGCGAGCTCGGCCCGTAGGAACTCCCCCATCGCCGCGACGTTGTCGGCCACCGGATCCAACGCCTGAGCCCAGCCGTCGTCCAGTAGTTCCTTCAGCGGGCGTCCGGTCACGACGGACAACCTACGCCGGCAGGTGTGAATTCACTCGAACGACTCCCAGCCTGGGGAACCACTCCACTCGGCGCCGTCGACGAGCACCCGCGCCGGCCCCGCGACGACGGAGCCGATCACCCGCCAGCCGTCGGGCACCCCGTGCTCGAACGCCGCGACCAGTGCGTGGTCTTCGCCGCCGCCCAATATCCACGCCCACGCATCGGCGCCCAGGGCCTGACCCGCTGCCGCCAGCGCGGCGTGGTCGGATGCCAGTGCGCTCGTCGACAACTCGATCCCCACCCGGGAGGCGTCGGCGATGTGCCGCAGATCTGCGACGAGGCCGTCGGAGATGTCGGTCATGGCCGTCGCACCCCCGCGCGCCGCCGCCGCGCCCTGTCCATACGGCGGCGCCGGCACCAGATGACCGGCACGCAACTGCTCGAATCCGTCAAAGCTTCTCTCCCACAACGCATACCCGGCTGCAGACCGTCCAAGATGTCCGCATACGGCAACACTCGAGCCCGGGCGCGCACCGCTGAGGGTGACGGGTGCCATTCCGGCCAGGTCACCGATGGCGGTGATTCCGAGCACCCACTGGGGGCAGCTCACCAGATCGCCGCCCAGGATCTCGGCGCCGCCCGCCCGACTCGCCTCCTCCCACATACCCTTCGCGAGGTCGTCCACCATCGCGATCGGCGTGTCAGCGGGAGCGCCGAACGCCACCAGGAACCCCGTCGGCCTAGCACCCATCGCCTCGATGTCAGCGACGTTCTGTGCAATGGCTTTTCGGCCGACCTCACCCGGTGTTGACCAATCCAGCCGGAAATGCCGGCCTTCGACCAGCATGTCCGTCGAGACGACTACCCTGCCGTCGGGTGCCGTGAGAACCGCCGCATCGTCGCCGGGGCCCAGCAGCGCCCGGCTGCGGCGCCCCGCGAGTATGCGGTCGATGACAGCGAACTCGCCCAGATCCGACAGTGTTGGTTCCTGAGTCGGTTCCATGCTTTCCCGTCTGCCCAACTGTTCCTCTGTGCGACTGCGGTACCTTCACCTGTGCCTGCCGGAAGCATCGGCCAGTGTATTGCGAGGAGTCGACCCTGAACGACGGTCCGCCGCGAGGGCTACTGATCGCCGCGATCGGTGTTTCCGTGTCGGCCGTGCTGGCAGTCCTGGTCATCGCGTGGAGTCAGTCACGGCCGCCGGCGCAGCGGTCGCTCGTGGTGCCTGCGGTGCCGGCGCCGCAGGCCGCCAGCCCCGAGTGTGCGGCGCTGTTGGCGCCGCTGCCGCAGCAGTTGGGGGACTACCAGCGGGCACAGCCCGCAGATCCGGTGCCGCCTGCCACCGCGGCGTGGCGCAGGGGGTCCGATGACCAGCCCATTCTTTTACGCTGCGGCGTCGGCGCACCCGCGGATTTCGTCCAAGGCGTCGAACTCAGGGTGATCGGCGGGGTGCAGTGGTTCCCGGTATCCGAGCAGGACACCGGGCGCACCACCTGGTTTGTGGTGGATCGGCCCGTCTATGTCGCACTGACCACGCCGCGAGGGACCGACGCCACCCCCGTGCAGCAGATCTCGGAGGTGGTGGCCGCCGTGCTCCCCGCGGTACCGATCCGCCCCGGGCCGGCGCGGTAGGACACCGAGCCGTCAGCGCAGCCCCACGCCGCGCGCCAGCGCTGTTTCGACCATCGTCGCTACCAGCGTCGGATAGTCGACACCACTGGCCGCCCACATCCGCGGATACATCGAGATCGTGGTGAATCCCGGCATCGTGTTGATCTCGTTGACCACGGGCCCGTCCTCGGTGAGGAAGAAATCGACCCGCGCGAGGCCCTGGCAGTCGATTGCACGGAATGCGCGGATGGCCAGTGCCCGTACCTCGTCGGCGACGTCGTCGTCGATCTCGGCCGGCACGTCCAGTTCTGCTCCCTCGTCGAGGTATTTGGTCGCGAAGTCATAGAAGCCGTCCTCGCCGCCGCCCACAGCTCCGACCCTGATTTCACCGACCGTGCTCGCCGAAACCGACCCGTCGGGCAGTTCGAGCACGCCGCATTCCAATTCGCGACCACGAATGGCCTTTTCCACCAATACTTTCGGATCGTGACGGCGGGCTTCGGTCACTGCGGCGGACAACTCGTCCCACG
>JAVHWG010000071.1:0-3148 GCA_032159965.1 Mycobacterium sp. | reverse complement strand
ACGCCCGACACGACCAGTGCTGCGCCGTGAAGGGCCGCCCGGTTGTCGCGGCGCTCGCGGGCCGCTATCCGCACCAGACCTGGGAGTGCTCCCACCTCGGCGGGGACCGCTTCGCGGCAACCATGATCCTGTTCCCACACGGGCTCCTCTATGGGCGGGTCGCCGCCGGGGACGCCCTGGGGCTCGTGACCGATTACGAGGCCGGTGTTGTGAATCCGCGGCTGTTGCGCGGACGGACGTCCCTGCCGGGCGTCGTGCAGGCGGCGGAGACGATCGCCCGGGAACGCAGCGGTGACCTTCGCCTCGACGCGTTCCGGCTCCTCTCGCATGGGCGGGTCTCCACCGAGGGGAGTGACGACTGGACGGTCGAACTCGATCACGGGGGATCGCGGCTGACCATCGAGCTGGAGGAAACGCTCTCGGTTCCGCTGCTCAGCACGTGCTCCTCGATTCGGGCGCTTCCCGTGCGACAGTTTGCCCAGCGCGGCGGCGCGAACCGCATGCTGTAGCACGCATTCCATCCGGTCGCTTGCCTGCGCACGTGCGGGCCAATGTGCTCGGGGTCTTATCTGCTCGGGGTCCGAAGGGGCGAGCGCGGCGGCAGGCCCGGAGCCGCGGCGTTGTAGCGAAGCCGTGGTTCTTGTTCGGCAATGCGGTCGAGATCAGCCGGGCCGACCGACCCGAGGGGGAAAGCCGTGATGGCGCGCATCCGGATGCCGTCGCGCACACCGTACAGGAGGGCGGCGCCGTGCCCATTGTCGATTATCAGCGTGCGAAAGACCATTGCCCCGTCGAGCGACGGCTGGTCAAGCGTTAGCGTGGCCGTCTGTGGCGGGTTCTGCAGGGGAGGGAGGATCGCTTCGGTCACCCGGTCGAGAAGGCTTCGGCCATCCTGGGAATCCGGGAGGAATGCCGCCGGCCCGAGGGCAAGCGCTCGGGCAAGGGATCCGTCGAGCCAGCGTTCACGCTTGAGCCCATGAGGGGTCTGCACGGTGGAGAGAAGGTAGCCATAGACGTGGATGAGCCCGGCATTGCCGACCGGCCACTCGGCGCCAATGCCCGCGAGCTCATGCAACCGGTCGAACAGTTGCCTCGGGATGACCGGAGCCCCGACGTGTTCGTCGAGAACCGTGGACAGCCCCCAGCTATCGAACCGGCCAGCGGCTCGATCGGAGGCAATCTGCTCGGTGATGCTCACTCGACCATCGTAGGAAGCGCATCCGGCGATCGGGTCGCTCTCTGCCCACGGCGAACACAGCCGTTTGAGGGCGTTGGCTCCGATAGATTCAACACCAAGCGACAACTGAAATGGAGCGCAACAATGGCCCAACCGGCATTGGTCTCGAGCATTTTCGACCAACTCCTCAAGGACCGCATCATCTGGCTTGGCTCAGAGGTGCGTGACGACAACGCCAACGAGATCTGCGCCAAGATCCTGCTGCTCGCGGCAGAGGACCCGAAGCGAGACATCTTCCTATACATCAACTCACCCGGCGGATCCATCACCGCGGGCATGGCCATCTACGACACGATGAAGTTCGTTCCGAATGACATCGTGACTGTCGGAATCGGCATGGCGGCCTCGATGGGGCAGTTCCTGCTCTCCTCCGGCACCAAGGGCAAGCGCTACATCACGCCGAACGCGCGAGTGTTGCTCCACCAGCCCTCCGGTGGGTTCGGCGGAACTGCGGCCGACATCCAGACCCAGGCCAACCTCATCCTCGACATGAAGAAGCGGATGGCGGAGCTCACGGCCGACCAGACCGGGAAGTCGGTCGAGCAGATCATCATCGACGGGGACCGGGACAACTGGTTCACCGCACAGCAGGCGCTGGAATACGGCTTCGTCGACCACCTTCGGGAGTTCGCTTCCGAGGTCATCGGCGGAGGCGGCACCGACGACACCCTGACCGAGAAGTAGAGACAGGCTAGAGAGATCATGGAATTCACCCAATTCAACCGCCCGGGCGGCATGGCCGCGCCGAGCGCCGAGGCACGGTACATCCTGCCGACATTCGAGGAGCGCACGGCCTACGGCTACAAGCGCCAGGACCCGTACGCGAAGCTGTTCGAGGACCGCATCATCTTCCTCGGTGTGCAGATCGACGACGCGTCGGCTGATGACGTGATGGCGCAGCTACTCGTCCTCGAGAGCCAGGACCCCGACCGCGACATCGTCATGTACATCAACTCACCCGGTGGCTCCTTCACCGCGATGACGGCGATCTACGACACGATGCAATACGTTCGTCCGCAGATCCAGACGGTGGTTCTCGGGCAGGCGGCCTCCGCCGCGGCCGTGATCCTCGCCGCCGGAGCTCCGGGCAAGCGTCTCGCGCTGCCCAACGCCCGCATCCTGATCCACCAGCCGGCAACGGGCGACGCCGGTCGCGGCCAGGCATCGGACATCGAGATCCAGGCGCGCGAGATCCTGCGGATGCGTTCCTGGCTCGAGGAGACGCTGTCCCGTCACTCCAACCGCACGCCGGAGCAGGTCAACAAGGACATCGACCGCGACAACATCCTGAGCGGCGAAGAGGCTCTCGCCTACGGCCTCGTCGACCAGGTGCTGACCTCGCGTAAAAATCTCCCGGCCATCACCAAGTAGGGCCCGTCGAGAAGAGGGGCCGGGCACCCCGGCCCCTCTTCTTGCGTTCGTGCCGTCGGCGGGTTACCAGTCAGCCTCGAGCGGCCGTTGCTCCTCCTCGTCTCCATCTTCGTCGTCGTTGCCGCGGCGGCTGAAGATCAGGGTCAGGATGACCGCTGCCGCGACCGCGAGGAAGGCGCCGCCGACCCACAGCACCGTCTGGAGGGTGCCGGAGCCCACTGTTCGCGACGCCGAGGTGCCCTGGCCGTTGGCGGAAGGTGCCGCCGGCTTGATGGTGCCGTGGCAGTCCGGCACTCGGCTGCTTCCGGCGCTCGCCGTGAAGCCCGGCGGCGGTTTCCAGATGAATTTGTACGTGTCCGAGACGATGTGACTGTCGGTGGAGACCACCTGCCAGGTCACGGTGTAGGTCCCGGCGGCGCCGAGTGCCGCGCCGGTGGTCATCGACGGACCGGAGATGCGGATGCAACCGTCGCCGTAGTACCGCCCCGCCGAGTCCGTCACCTGCAGGGCGAAGCCGGAGCCGTTGCCATCGATGTTGAG
>JAVHWG010000050.1:0-11278 GCA_032159965.1 Mycobacterium sp. | reverse complement strand
GTTTGGAGTCCCCATGCCGGGTGCTCGTCGGTGTTACTCCTCCGCCAGCCCCGACAAACCGGGTTCGCGCATCAGCCGGTCGAGAATCACGCGGTGCCCCTTCAACAACTTGACCCGCGCCTGCGCGACTGAAAACCATTGCACGCGGTCAATTTCGGGGAACTCACGCAGTCGCCCCGAGCCTTTCGGCCATTCGATCTCGAAGGTGTTGCTGTGGGCATCGGTGATGTCGACGTCGCTGTGGACGGCGAACGCCGTCAGCACCTTGCCACTGGGCTGACGCACCGGCGCGAAGGCGATGGGGGTCCCCACCGGCGGCGGCAGACCGGTCTCCTCGGTGAATTCCCGGCGGGCCGCGTCCCACGGGTCCTCGTCCTCGAGGTACTCACCCTTGAGGATCGACCAGGACCCGTCGTCCTTTCGCGCCCAGAACGGCCCACCAGGATGACCGATGAGGACTTCGACGACGCCGTCGCGAATCCGGTAGGGCAGCAGACCCGCGCTGAGCTTCATGCGCCTCGCTACACGTCCGCGGAGCGTTCGAGGTCTTTGAGTGACGTCTCGAGGTGGCCGAGAAGGCGCTGCAAGTGCGGCACGCTGCGTCTGCACCCCACGATCCCGAAGTCGAGGTTGTCGGCGTTGTTGGTCATCGTGATGTTCAGAGCCTGGCCGTCCAGGGCGATCGACAGCGGATAGCTGCCGTCCAGGCGGGCACCCCGCCAGTACATCGGTTCTCGTGGACCCGGGACGTTGGAGATCACGATGTTGAATGGCGGCGGCGCCGTCGAGACGAAACCGGGTACCAGCGCCAGCGCGATTCCGCCGGTCAGGAACGCCGACAGGGCGAATTGTTGGATCTGCGGCAACTGGGTGAAGACTTTCTTGTTGTCGTTCATCGAGTTGTGGATGGCTTCGAGGCGTTGTCCCGCGTCATCGAGATGTGTCGCGAGGTTGCACAGGATCGTGCCCACCATGTTGCCGCCGCCGCCCCCGTCGTCGTCCTTGTCGGTCCGGAGGCTGACCGGGACCATCGCCACCAGCGGCGTCTCGGGCAATGCGTTCTGCTCGAGGAGGTACGCACGAAGCGCGCCCGAGCACATCGCCAGGATCACGTCGTTGACGGTCACCCCGCCGGCCGCGTTCTTCACATGCTTGAAGCGTTCCAGCGACCATGACTGCGCCGCTGCCCGGCGGGCGCCACCGATGCGGACGTTGAACATCGTCTTCGGTGCCTGAAACGGCAGGGTCAACTGCTGTTCGAACAGCCCGTCGCGGACCAGCGAGAGCGTCGAAGGTCCGAGTGCCGCAACGGATCCGACCGCGTTGGTCAACGTCTGCAATGGCGACGGGCCGCCTCCCGAAGTTTTACGGCGGCGCGGCTTGAGCTCCCACGGCACCCGCACTTCGTCATCGTTCGGGTCGGGGGTCATCGATCGTTGCATGAGCCGCTGCACGGAGACACCGTCGATGAGCGAATGGTGAATCTTGTTGTACATCGCGTACCGACCGTCCTCCAGTCCCTCGACGAGGTGCGTCTCCCACAGCGGCCGGTGCCGATCGAGCAGGGTGCCGTGCAGCCGGGACGTCAACTCAAGGAGGTCACGGACTTTTCCTGGCTTGGGCAGCGCCGAGCGCCGCAGGTGGTATTCGAGGTCGATGTCCTTGTCGTCCGACCATGCGACGTTGGTGATTCCGCCGAGGAACGCCGGTCGCTTGCGGAACGTCGGCTGCACGTCGGTGCACGTCAGCATCGCCTCGTAGGTCTCCCGGAGGAACTCGGGTCCGGCGCCTTCGGGAGGTTCGAAAAGCTGCAAACCGCCGACGTGCATCGGGTGTTCGCGGGACTCGCCCAACAAGAAGATGTTGTCCGTCGGTGATATCAGTTGCATCGTGCGTCCTCTCGCATTGCTTCCTCCCTGTCCTTTGTAGCCGTGCGAGCGGCGAGCGCGGAGGGAATGTCCCGATTGACCGTCCCGATTGACCTTCCCGATTGACCGTAGACTGGTCGCGTTCGTGGGCAGCAGTGTCGCTCGCCCGACCACCACGGGGGCGGAGAAGGCGACAGCTCAATTCATGAGATTGCTTGTGCAGGCTGCGAAAAGCCTGACTGCCATCGTGTCAGTCATTGTTCTGGTAACCGGCTGTGCTGCCAGCTCCGGCTCGCCCGGGGCCAGGGCGGTCGCACCCCCGAAGGAGCTGTGGGTGGCCGTCGTAGGGGACTCCTACACCGGTGGAAGCGACATGGGCGGCGTCGGTGGCAGGGGCTGGCCGGCGCTGGCAGGCGCGCAGCTTCGGGACCAGGGCCTGGTGGTGACCATGCAGGTCAACTCCGAAGGCGGCGCCGGCTACGCGGAGCGCGGAGTCAATGGCGGAGTGTTCGCCGACCAGCTCGCCGGGCTCAGGGCGTACACCAACGTGGTGGTGTTCCTCGGCAGCAGAAACGACGACGAGGAAGCGCCCGATGTCGTTGCGGCCGCCGCCCGCGATGCGTACGCCAAGGCGAAGTCACTCGCACCGCAAGCCAAGCTGCTGGCGATCGGGCCGTTCTGGCCGGACATGCCGGTCACCCCCGAAGCGCTGACCCAGCGCGACGCCGTGCGCGACGCGGCGGTCGCCGCCGGTGCCGTGTTCGTCGACCCCATGACGCTTCACTGGCTGGACCAGCCCGGCCTGATCGGTGCCGACGGAGTGCACCCGAACGACGCGGGTCACCAATACCTGGCCGATCAGATAACGCCGTTGCTCAAGAACGAACTTGTCGGCATATAGCGCTTTGCTACGTCGCCCGCGTCATCCAGCTTTGGATAGTGGAGATGTCGCGGGTGTAGGTCAGCAGGTGAAGGTCCTCGAACAGCGTGCCGCCGTTCAAGGTGTCCTCGGTGAACAGCACCTCGAGTTGCCGGACGCCGCGCCGGTAGAAATCGGTGCGGTCGACCTGCTTGCGCCGCCACCCCGATCGCTCGGCGAGTTCTGACAGCGTCTGCCGGTCGCTGGTTGCGGTCATTGCGTCCTCTCCGCCGATGTCGTCTTCGACCAGGCTTACCCGGCGCTTACAATATGTTGTCCGTCCGTGGGTTCGCGATCAGCCTGGACTGCTCGGACTTGTTAGTCTCCTTCCCGAAGCGATCTGGGTAGCCATCAGGATGACGAGAAGAATTCTTCGCCCCGCTGTAGGGAATGTAGGAGTAGGAGCAGCATGAGCGAGCGCATGCTGACCGAGCACTCAGCGCCTGACCGCTTGGTCGTGGCGAGGGGACTGTTCACAGGCCCGAGCGTGCGGGTGGTCGACGAGATGTATGCCCGCATACGCCGGGGCAAAGCCCATCGCGAGCGCTACGCCGTCCACCTCGAGAAGGGTGCGACGGTCGATACCAACACCTACTTCGGCCGGCTACCCGCCAGCTACTTCCAACGCTGGACGACCGCGAAAGAAGTCCAGCTGAAGTGCGTGTTCCGCGCATCCGGTCCGGCGAGGCTGGTGCTGTGCGGATCCGACATGCACGGCGGCGACCGGACGATCGCCAGCACCGAAGTCGATGGCACCGGCACCGCCGTGCTGTCCGCGCCTCTCGACGCGTACGTCGACGGAGGCGCGTTGTGGATGGAGTGCACAGCCGTGGGCGGATCGGTGACGATCACCGATGTCGAATGGAACGTGTCGGCCCCGCCCACCATCCGGCCGGCAGCAATCGTCATCTGCACGTTCAACCGGGCTGACGACTGCGCCAATACCATCGCGGCGGTGGCAGGCGACAAGACCCTGTTGGCCGGGATAGACGCCGTGTATGTGGTGGACCAGGGGACCGACACCGTTGACACCCGGCCGTTGTTCAACGACGTCAGCGCACAACTCGGCGAGAAGCTAGCGTACCTCCGTCAGCCCAATCTTGGTGGTGCAGGCGGATTTTCGCGAGGGATGTACGAAGTCTCAAGCATCGCGGACCACGCGAACGTAATCCTGATGGATGACGATATTCTCTGCGAACCCGAAGCGATCTTGCGACTCAACGCGTTTGCGAACCTGACTCCCAAGCCGACGGTCATCGGCGCACAGATGCTGTACCTGAAGAACATGCGCCGTCTGCACGTCGGTGCGGAGAAGACGCAGATGCCGAGGTTGCGGGCCGGCCGGTGGGCGGCCAACGCGCTGCAGAACGAAGACATGACCAAGCAGCGTCAGCACAAGCGCGTCGACGCCGAATACAACGCGTGGTGGTCCTGCCTGATCCCGTCCGAGGTGGTCGCCGCGGTGGGGCTGCCGCTGCCGATGTTCTTCCAATGGGACGACATCGAATACGGGCTGCGCGCGGCCGACGCCGGTTTCACCACCGTGACGCTCCCCAACGCCGGCGTGTGGCACGCGGACTTTCACTGGAAGGACCGCGACGAGTTCATGCGGTACTTCAGCGTGCGCAACTCGTTGATCACCCACGCGCTGCACGGCAGCATCGATACGCGGGTCACCGGCAGATGGCTGGCCCGGGAAATCACCGAGGCGCTGGTGTCAATGCAATATGGCATGGCGTACACGATGATTCGAGGGCTCGAAGACTTCATGGCAGGCCCGGGGATTCTGCAGGACGGCGGGCGCGCCGCACTGAGCGCGATCCGCGAAGAGCGCAAAGAGTTCCCCGAAACCGCCGTGACTCCTGCGGCGAAGATCGGTGAACTCACCGATAGAACACCGTTGATCACCCCGACGGGTTTCAAGCCCCGCAAGGAGAGAATCAACCTGGTGCTGGCGAAGCGGGCGGTCTACCAGTGGCTTGGACGGACGATTCCCGGCCCGGTGGCGATCTCCGCCGAGGACAACCAGTGGTGGCACGTGTCCTTGTTCGACAGTGCGGTCGTCACGGACGCCTCCCAGACGGGCGTGCGGATTCGTCGACGCGACAAGCAGAAGCTCAAGGCGCTGACCCTGCGAATGCGCCAGGCGCTCAAACGGTTTGAAGACACCGCGCCAGCCGTTCAGAACAGATATCGCGAGGCACTGCCAGAACTCGTCAGCCGGGAGAACTGGGCTCGGCTCTTCGAGAGCTGATCAGTGCAGGCGGATGGCGACCTGTTCGTTGTTGCCGGTGTAGCCGAGGTATTCGAAGGTGCGTCCCGTCGCGGCGATGAACTCGCTCCAGGCGCGGAACTCATGGTCCTGCCAACCCGGGTAGTTGAAGAACTCGTCGAACAACAGCACCGCGTCGGGAGCCAACCGGTCAGCGGTGAGGTCTAGCACCGTCTTGGTGGATGCATACAAGTCGGCGTCCAGGTGCATGAACGCGATGGGTTCGTCGTTCTGCGCCAGGAACGTCGGCAGGACGTCCTCGAACAGTCCCGCGACGATCGTCGCACCGGGGATGTCCACAGGAGGGTCTTGGGCGAATTCGCCTGCCGGGAAATGGGTTCGCCAGGTTTCCGGGAGGCCGGTGAAGCTGTCGAACCCGACGACCGCGCGGTCCGCGGCCACCGTCTCGGCGATGATCGCCAAGGTGGTTCCGGTGGCTACGCCGAACTCCAGCGCCAGTCCGGGCCCCTTGATCTCGCTGAGCGCGAACCGCAGTGTGTCGTGCGGATGCCAGAACACCGGCGCCTTCGCCATGTGTTCGAGCACGAGCGTCGCGCTTTCCTCGGTCGCCCGAATGTCCTGGGAATGGGAAATGTCCCGGCGTACCCGCTGTTCGAGCTCCTCGAGATAGCGATGCACGGCGTGTAGACGAGCGGACACATCCTCCAGCTGCGGGGTCAACCCGCCGAGTTTGGCCAGCGTCTCGGCGTGCAGGTCGCTCTGGTGCTGCCTGGTGCGAGTGCTCTGGGCGTCGACGGCTTCGGTGACGACCTCGGCCACCGCGCGCTGCAGTTTCTCCCGAGCCGCCGCCTTCCACCGATTGATGACGCCCATGCCCCGACTTTAACGAGCGTTGCGGACTGTGTTGCCCCGCGGTCCGAACGCCGAGACTGCGGGGAGATCGCGATCAGGGCGTGAAACGCGATCTCTGCGCTGTCTCGAGTGGCGGAACATCTAGCTAGCCGGCTGGCTAGGCTGCTGCGTGTGCTCACCGAGAAGCCGCAGGGCCGACGCCGCCTCGGCAGTGTCACCCGCAGTGCCGCTCAGGCCCGCGTCCTCGATGCCGCGCTCGGGTTGTTCACCGAGCGCGGGGTCAGCGGCACATCGCTGCAGATGATCGCCGATGCCGTCGGGGTGACGAAAGCCGCTGTCTATCACCAGTTCAGAACCAAGGAAGAAATCGTCATCGCTGTCACCGACGCCGAACTCGGCAAGCTCGAAGACGCGCTGGAAGCTGCCGAGGCCGAGGACGATCCGCTGCGCGCCCGCAAGGTTCTGTTGACACGCGTCATCGACATGGCCATCGACCGCCGCGGCGCGGTGAGGACTCTGCAGAGCGACCCGGTGATCATCCGGTTGCTCGGCGAGCACGCGCCCTTTCAGCGGTTCATCAGCCGTTTGTACGGTGTCCTGCTCGACGAGGACGACGACACCGACGCCCGCATATCGGCAGCATTGTTGTCGGGGGCGATTGCCGGCGGAATCGTCAGCCCGATCGTCGACGACGTGGACGACGCGACGCTGAAAGCGGCGGTTCTGCAGCTCACGCGGCGGATGCTCAACCTGCCCGAGTGACCGCTATTGTCAGGCACTAGCCGATCGGCTAGCCTCGGTTGCCGGTTGGTCGTCCATGCGACCGGGAGTGAGGGACGATGCAGATTCTTGCGGAGGCCGAGGACCTGCCGAAGACCGCCAACATCAAGACCCAGCTGATCAGCTTGTGGTGCGTGCCGGTCTTCGGGTCGATCCTGCTGATCGCCTTCGTGGCGTTCCCCGGCTTCTTCCCGCCGATGTCGCCGAACCTGCCTGCCGCCCGGGTTGCCGAGTTCTACCGCGACAACGCGGCGATGGTCCGGTTCTCGATGATCACGTTCAACATCTGCGGGATCATGCTGCTCCCGATGTTCATGGTGATCGTCGTGCAGATGAAGCGGATGGCGACGCAGAGCCATGTGTTCGCGTACTGCTACCTGACGGCGGCGGTCAGCGGCGCGACCCTGTTCGCTGTCGCCGACATCTTCTTTCTCGTCGCGGCGTTTCGGCCGGGCCGCAGTCCCGAACTCGTCGTGTTGCTCAACGACATGGCGTGGATCGTCTTGATCGCGCCCGTGGGTGCGATGGTCGCGATGAACCTGCTGCTGGCCCTGGGGATCTACTTCGACGACGGGCCGAGCCCGGTGTTCCCGCGCTGGGTGGGCCATTTCGCCCTTGCCACCGGGTTGGCGATCGCGCCGGCCGTGGGCGCCGCCGTTTTCAGGACCGGACCGCTCGCATGGGACGGGCTGGTGTCGTTCTGGCTCCGCAACGGCGCGTTCGCGCTGTTCGTCATCGTGATGTTCTTCGTGCTCAGGGGAGCGTTGCAACGGCAGGCGGTCGAAGAAGGTGTGGCGGCCCCGTGAGCAGCGCGGTCTCCACCGAGTCGCCGTCGGGCGCCACCTCCGCCGGCCCGAAGACGGCCGGCAAGCGGGACCTCTGGATCGTGTTCTGGATTGTGCCGGCGTTCTATACGGCGTTCGGGCTGATCTTCGTCGCGCTGGCGCGTGTGATGCCGCCGCCGCGTCCCGACGTCACCACCGGCCAGATGGTCCATTTCTTCGACGCGCACAGCCTGACGATCAAGATCGGTTTCGCGTTACTGGTTCTCATCGTCGGTGGCGCAGGGATGGCCAACGGCATCGTCATGTATCACATGAAACGCATGTCCGTGGGTTCGGTTCTCGGCTATGCATACATGGGTTCCCTTGCAGTGGGTGCACTTCCAGGCTGTCTGCTGGTGGCGTTCTGCTTCTTGACCGCGGTCTACCGTCCCGACCGCGATCCGGAACTGCTCGCGCTCCTCTATGACATCGGGCTGCTTTCCTACGTTGGCTCGCTGGGATGCTTCACCACCGCGTGGATCGCATTGGCGATCGCTATTCTGTACGACAAGAACCAGATCTTCCCGAAATGGTTTGCCTACGTGACAGTTTGGCAGGTCGTGACGGAAATCATGGCGATCCCGGTATTTGTATCCAAGGCGGGTCCGTTTGCGTGGAACGGGTCGATCGCGTTCTGGGAGGGCACCGTCGTCTTCGGATTCTGGCTGTCGTGCATGATCGTCTTCGTCAAGAAGGCGAACGAACTCCAGTCCGCTGATGAAGCACCGCTGCCGTGACGGCATCAGAGGTCAGCACCGTCGAAAGCCGGCAGCCGAGCGAGCCTGAGAAAGGCCACCTACCTGGCGACGGTCACATGTGGGTGATGGTCATCGGAGACCTGATTGCCTTCGGCGCGTACTTCATCATCTTCATGGTCCACCGCGCGATGAAGCCGGCCGAGTTCCTCACATCGCAGCAGCACCTGAGCCTCAACATCGGCGTCTTGAACACTCTTGTGCTGCTGGCCAGCTCGTGGTTCGTTGCGCGCAGTGTGCAGTTGGCGCGGGCCGGTGACCACGCCCTCGCGCTCCGGTTCACGTACCTTGGCGGGCTGTGCGGCGCGCTGTTCATCCTGATCAAGGGCTACGAGTGGTCAGTGAAGATCACCCAGGGCTACACCATGCCGAGCAACGAATTCTTCATGTTCTATTACATGCTCACCGGGGTGCACCTGTTCCACGTGGTGCTCGGCCTGCTGATCCTGGGAGTCGTTGTGCGGGAGCTTCGTAACCCCCGACGCCGCCGCATCTCGATGGTCGAGTCCGGAGCCACATTCTGGCACATGGTCGACCTGCTCTGGATTGTCATATTCGCACTTCTGTACGTGCTCAGGTGAACACCGTGACCACCACAACCGCGCGAACGACGACGTATGCCTGGATCATCTTGTCCGCGATCACGATTGCGGCGTGGTTCCTGGCGCCGGCGCACACTCACGGAGCTGCCGTGCCGAGCGTGCCGATCACGCTAGCTGTCGTGATCCTAGGTATTATCAAGGGCCGCATCATCATTCGACACTTCATGGAAGTGCGTACCGCCCCCCGGTGGCTCAAGGTGACCACCGACGCGTGGCTTGCGGCGCTCTGGGTGGCTGTCTTGGCGATCTACCTGTACTAGCGATGCCGGTGTCGGCGTATCGACCGGCAGACAGCAACCTAATCGGTGGGTTACAGATGCAGCGCTGGACGGTTGGCTAACGTCTGACCCATGGAAGGCGTCGCCGAACTCGTTCCGGTACTGCCGGCCCATCGTTTCGACGAGGCCGCGCTCGCAGAATATCTGTGCGGGCAGATACCCGGGGTAGTCGGCGCGCTGCAGGTGCGGCAGTTTCAGGGCGGACAAAGCAACCCGACGTTTCACCTGCGTGCTGCCGACGCCGAGTACGTCCTCCGCAAGAAGCCGCCAGGCAAGCTGCTGCCGCGCGCGCACGAGGTGGCGCGCGAGTACCAGGTGATGGCGGCGCTGGCCGATAGTGACGTCCCGGTACCGCGGATGAGGCTGCTGTGCCAGGACGAATCCATCATCGGCACGGATTTCTTCGTGATGGACTATGTTCCGGGACGGATCTTTCCCGACCGTGTGATGAGGGAGTGCACCCCGGCCGACCGTGCGGCGGTCTATGAGGATCTCGCGCGTGTGCTCGCGGCGCTGCACCGCGTGGACTGGCGCGGTGTGGGACTCGAGGGGTTCGGCAAGCCGCAGGGGTACATGGAGCGTCAGGTGGCGCTGTGGACAAGGCAGTGGGAGGCAGCGCGCGTCGAGGAAATGCCGGCCATGGACGAGCTTGCGCGCTGGCTGCCGGAACACATTCCATCCGACGACGGCCCGGCTTGCATAGCGCACGGTGACTTCCGCCTGGGCAATGTGCTGATACATCCGACCGAGCCTCGGGCGGTGGCCGTGCTGGACTGGGAGCTGTCGACGATTGGGCATCCACTGGCGGACCTCGCCTACAGCTGCCTGGACGTCGGGGGTAAACGCGGTGTCGTCGGCGAGAGCGTGGACTCGCCCGGCGTGCCCGACGAGCGGATGTTCGTCGCGGACTACTGCCGGCACGCGGGTCGCGAAGTGCCTGACTCGCTGGATGTGTACATCGTCTTTCAGCTGTTTCGCAGCGCATCGATCGTCGCGGGCGTGTGGCGCCGGGGACTCGATGGCAACGCCGCCGATTCCCGTGCCGGCACATCGGAATTCCGCGAGCGCTATCGCGGGCTGGCGGAGGACGGCTGGGAGCTTGCGCAGCGACTGAGCGGGTAACAATTCGGTCACCGTATTTATCACGATCAATTAAGACTTCTGCGCGAAATATGAGGGCCTTAAATGATGGCGTATAGAAATCCGTGAACATTGAGGCCAACGTCACTCCTGTGGCATGTAACGCGCGCAGTCGTTCGGCCTGACGCGAATCTCAGCAGATCTTTGCTGCTCTGCGTTGCGTTACCGTGGGTTTCGGGGCGGGGAGAACTGCGATCCCATTCGCAATGAGAAGGATAAAAAGATGATGAAAATCAGTGGTATTACCGCGCGCCGCGGAATTGTCGGGGTGTGTGCAAGCGCCTTGCTTTCAGGCGTCGCCGCGGCGATCGTCACGGCGCCTACCGCAGCCGCGGCTCCGGACTGCAGCGCCAGCGGCGTCGCCGACACCGTGAGCACGACGACGGGTTCGGCGCGGCAGTATCTGGATGCCCACCCGGGCGCCAACCAGGCCGTGACGGCGGCGCTGAGCCAGCCGCGCCCGCAAGCGGCGGCGAATCTGCGTGGGTACTTCACCGCGCACCCGCAGGAGTACTACGACCTGCGCGGCATCCTGGCGCCGATCGGCGACACCCAGCGCACCTGCAACGTGAACGTGTTGCCGGGAGAGCTGGCGTCGGCCTACAACGAATTCATGGCCGGCTGAGCGATGACGGGACGACCCGCTGCGGCTGCGTGCCGCGGCGGGTCGTTTTGTTCTTGTGGGCCGCGGCGGTGTCGTCAGCCCAGGAATGTCAGCGTCGTCATGAAGAGGTAGACGGCGGTATCGCTGGGAAGGAGAACAACCGCCGGGCTGTCGGGGGCGGTGTTGCCCGACGCGATGATGTGATCGGGATAGTTCGGTCCGCACGGCACGGCACTGCAACGGATCCACGAGCCGGGACCGTCGAAATAGCCGGGCGCCACATCGGCGCTGTACCTGCCGGGCGGAATGAAGGCGGTCAGCTGATCGCGGCTCTGGGCACCGACGCCGAAGATGCCGTTGCTCCCGTAGCGAGGCGGGTACATCGGGGGGTCGGCAGATGCCACCGCCGACGGAGTCGCAACC
>JAVHWG010000039.1:0-5354 GCA_032159965.1 Mycobacterium sp. | reverse complement strand
ACCACTTTGGGGCTGCTGACGGAATGAACCGCGTACGCCCACCGCACAATCGAGCGCACTTTGTTGCGCTGAATCCGCCCGATCATGTGCCAGTGCACCGGGTCACCGAAAAGATTTGCCAGCTCCTCCGATTTGGCGACGGCTTCTTGTTCGCGGGATTCCCCGAAGGAACGGCAGCCCAGACCGGCCAGGATTGCTACGTCGGATGCCGGAAAGAACTTCGTGACGGGCAGCAGTTCAATGTCGTCGGCATCGCGGCCCGCCGCGCTCGCGGCCGCGTCGATCCGGCGTCGCACCGACGCGAGACCCTCCGCCAGTTCGCGCTGCCGGGTCATTCCATCCATATCAGCGACGCCAGCCTCCCGGTCGGGGCGTCCCGGCGATGACTGAACAGATTCGGATCGTCAAAGGTGCATCGGGGGTCCACGTCGATCGCCTTCACACCCAGGCTTTGCAACTGACGGGCGATCCCGGCACGCAGATCCAACGCGGGAGTGCCGCGGCTGCTGGTCGTGCGGCTACCGGGAAGTGCTGCCTCGACCTCCGCGGCCATCGCCTCGGGAACCTCGTAGTTGGGGCCGCTCACTGCGGGGCCGAGCAATACCGACACGTCATCGATGCCGGCGCCCGCGTCCTGCATGGCCTCGAGCGCGCGGACCACCACGCCGTCCTGGGCCCCCACCCGCCCGGCGTGCACCGCGGCCACCACGCCGGCGCGGGCATCGGCCATCAGCACCGGCACGCAGTCCGCCGTCACCACCACCAGCGCGAGCCGTCGGGTGGTCGTGACAAGCCCGTCGGTGTCGGCGATCGCGGTATCGCGCGGCGCGTCGATGAGTTCCACCCGATGGCCGTGCACCTGATTCATCCAGATCAATCTGTCCTGGGCGAGCCCGATCGCCGCGGCCAGGCGGCGACGGTTGGCGGCCACCGCATTCGGCCGGTCGCCGACATGATCACCGAGATTGAATGTGTCGAACGGAGGCTTGGACACCCCGCCGGCGCGGGTGGTGGTCACGCGCCTCACCCGAACGGTCACGTGCCCCAGTATCTAGCGGCGCATGAACGGCGGCACGTCGACGTCGTCGTCATCGCTGCCGTCGCCACCGATGCGCACGGTCGCGCCGTTGGTGTGCACGGGAACGCTTGCCGCATCCGCCGGTTCGAACAGCGTCGAGGTCACTTTGCCCGCGCTCCCGGCAGCTACCTTGGTGCCTGCACCGATCACGGGCTTGTTGCGGGCGCTGGTGGCGTCGAAGCCCGCGGCGATCACGGTCACCCGCACCTCGTCGCCGAGAGAGTCGTCGATGACGGTGCCGAAGATGATGTTCGCGTCGGGATGCGCGGACTCCTGCACAAGCGACGCGGCCTCGTTGATCTCGAACAGGCCGAGGTCGCTGCCGCCCGCGATCGACATCAGCACACCCTGGGCGCCCTCCATCGAGGCCTCCAGCAGCGGCGAATTGATCGCCATCTCAGCGGCTTTGAGGGCGCGGCCATCGCCGCGGGCCGCCCCGATTCCCATCAACGCGGTACCCGCGCCGCTCATGATGCCCTTCACGTCGGCGAAGTCGACGTTGATCAGCCCGGGCGTGGTGATCAGATCGGTGATGCCCTGCACGCCGTTCAGCAGCACCTCGTCGGCGCTGCGGAACGCGTCCATCAACGACACCTGCGCATCACCCATCTGCAGCAGGCGATCGTTGGGGATCACGATTAGCGTGTCGCAACTCTCTCGCAGCGACGCGATGCCGTTTTCGGCCTGCCCGCTGCGGCGCTTGCCCTCGAACGAGAAGGGCCTAGTGACGACGCCGACGGTCAGTGCGCCGAGCTTGCGGGCGATGCTGGCGACGACGGGAGCCCCGCCTGTCCCGGTGCCGCCGCCCTCGCCCGCGGTGACGAACACCATGTCGGCGCCGCGCAGCAGTTCTTCGATCTCGTCCTTGGCGTCCTCGGCGGCTTTGCGCCCGACTTCGGGGTCGGCGCCTGCACCGAGGCCGCGTGTGGAGTCGCGGCCGACGTCGAGCTTGACGTCGGCGTCGCTCATCAGCAACGCCTGCGCGTCGGTGTTGATGGCGATGAACTCCACACCCTTGAGGCCTTGCTCGATCATTCGGTTGACGGCGTTCACGCCGCCACCGCCGATGCCGACGACTTTGATGACGGCCAGATAGTTGTGCGGGGGCGTCATGGGTTGCCTTCCTCCTAAACCCTCAACCTCAACCTTAGGCTTAGAGTTATGTCAAGTAGATCCGCGCACCCCGAACGGTAGGTCGACGGGGGTCGGGATCGATGCAGGCGCGCCGTGTCGGGCGAGTAATTATTTGCCGAAAATCTTCATTTGACGGTCGGCAGATCCGGGCTCGACACGTCATAGGTGTGCCCGGGCCGGGTCAGTAGCGCCGCCAGCGTCTCGGCCTTGGCCTCGGTCCGGTCGGTAGTCCCCCACACCACGACGCGACCGTCCTTGAGCGTCAGCGTGATCGAAGCTACCGACGGCGCGCCGATGCGGCCGACCTGTGCCGTCACGTCGGGATGCAGTGCGCCGAGCACCTGTAGCGCGGCTCTGGTCGGCGGGTCGCTCGGACCCGGATTGTCGACGTCGAGGTATGGCACCCCCGGCGGGGCCGGACCCGTCGCGAAATCGACGCCATCACGGTCGTACTGGTGCGAACCGTCGGGAAAGTCCTTGATGGCCAGCGCAATCCGCTCGACAATCGTGACGCGCAAGGACGACGGATACTCGCGCTGGACCCGCACCGAAGCCACCCGGCCGATCGTCGCCACGCGGTCGGCGACCTTTTCGGTGTCGACCTGCAGCAGCGGAGTGCCTGCGGGCACCGCGGCCACGGTGATCACGTCGTCGCGCGGCACCGCCTGCAGGCCGTCGACCACGAAACTGCGCACCGACATCAGCGGGGTGAAGTACAGGACCAGACCGAGCCCGACGGTGACCACGACGGCGACGATGCCCCAGACAAGCAACTTCAGCCCGCGTACCGCGCCCCTGCCAACAGGTTTCGCACCGGACGACGCGGCCGTGACTTTCCGCTTGGCTTCACGGCGGGCATCCTCGATCGCGCGGGCGCGCGCCTCGGCCGCGCGGCGCTCGTCACGCTCGCGACGGGCCTTGCGGCGCGGACCTTCGAAATGCGCCTGGTCGTCGGTGAAGTCTTCGTCAGTGGCGTCCGCGTCATCGAGGCTGGGAGTGCGGATCTCCCCCGGCAGCGGCTCGGTCTCCGGCAGTGGATCGGTCACCGCGGCACCACCCCGGACCGGCCCGGCGTGGCGCGGTTCGCCTTGACCCGCAACGCCGTCAGGATCTCTGGGCCGAGCATCGTCACGTCGCCCGCGCCCATCGTGACCACCACGTCGCCGGGCATCGCCGCGTCGGCCACCAGTGGTGCCACCGCGGAGAAATCAGGCACATAGCTCACCGGAACCGTGATGTGCCCGGCGATGATCGCGCCACTGACGCCTGCGATGGGCTGCTCGCGTGCGGCATAGACGTCGAGCACGAACACCAGGTCCGCGCCGTCGAGGGCCTCGCCGAAAGCGCGCGCGAAAAGCTCTGTGCGGGTGTACAAGTGGGGCTGAAAAACGGCGATGACCCTGCCGCCGGGTTCGGCAGCCTGGTCCACCATCGTGCGCACTGCCGCCAATGTCGCCCGCACCTCCGTCGGGTGGTGGGCATAGTCGTCGTACACCCGCACCGAGTCGGTCATGCCGACGAGGTCGAATCGTCGCCTCACCCCTTCGAACCCCGCCAGGCCGTCGAGCACGCATTCCGGTCGCGCACCCGCCTCGACGGCACCTAACAGCGCGCCCAGCGCGTTGAGGGCCATGTGGCGGCCAGGAACGGACAGCCGCATGACCCGCGGTGCCGCCTCGCCGGCAAGCTGCACCTCCGCGACAGCGCCGGTGCCCTGCTGTTCCCAGTTGAGCAGCCTGCCGGTCAGCTCGGCATCGGCGTCGGCGCCGTAGCGCAGCACCCGAACCCCGCGCGCCGCGGAGCGTTCCGCCAACGCAGCCGCTCCTGGATCGTCGGCGCAGACCACCAGCGCGCCGTCGGCCGCCAACCGTCCGGTGAAGTCGTCGAACACCGCGGTGTACGCCTGCGTGCTGCCGAAGAAGTCCAGGTGGTCGACCTCGATGTTGGTGACCACGGCGACGTCGGGCGTGTACTCGAGCAGGGAGCCGTCGCTTTCGTCGGCCTCGGCGACGAAGTAGTCCCCGCTGCCGTGGTGGGCGTTGGTGCCCGCCTCCCCCAGGTCGCCGCCCACCGCGAACGACGGATCGAGACCACAGTGCTGCAGCGCGACGATCAGCATCGACGTCGTCGAGGTCTTGCCGTGCGTGCCGGTGACCATCACGGTGCGGTGGCCGGCCATCAGCATCGCCAGCACTTTCGGCCGCAAGATCACCGGGACACCGCGCCGGCGGGCCTCGACGAGCTCGGGATTGTCCTTGGGGATCGCGGCATGCGTGGTGACCACCACCGTCGGGCCGCCGGGCAGCATGTCCAGTGACGACGCGTCGTGTCCGATCCGGACCTCGGCGCCGCGGGCCTGCAGCGCGAGCAGGCCGCGTGACTCCTTCGCGTCCGAGCCGGACACCAGACCGCCCCTGTCGAGAAGGATGCGGGCGATGCCGGACATGCCCGCACCACCGATGCCCACCATGTGGACCCGGCGCAGCTGCGGCGGCAGCGTCACGTCGGCCTCCCCGCCGGCCGCCCGGCGCGTGCGACGTCCAGTGCCACCTGGGCCACCCGCTGGGCGGCATCTCGATGGCCGACCATCGCGGCAGCGGCCGTCATCGCCGCCAGTCTCGGCGCGTCGGTGAGCAATCGGGTGACCGTCTGCGCCACATAGTCCGCAGTGAGGTCACGATCGGCCACCAGCACACCGCCACCGGCGTTGACCACGGGCAGCGCGTTCAACCGTTGCTCGCCGTTGCCGATCGGCAGTGGCACGTAGACGGCGGGCAGGCCGACCGCGGACACCTCGGCCACGGTCATCGCGCCCGAGCGGCAGATGGCGAGATCGGCCGCGGCGTACGCCAGATCCATCTCGGCGAGGTAGGGCACCGCGACGTACGGCGGGTCCAGTTCACTGCGGCCGGCAAGCTCGAGTGTGTTCTTGGGGCCGTGCGCGTGTAACACCGAAATACCGCTGGCAGCAAGATGTTTGGCTGCAGCCGAGACCGCGTTGTTGATCGACACGGCCCCTTGTGAGCCGCCGAACACCAACAGCACCAGCGCGGCGTCGTCGAAACCGAAATGGCTGCGGGCTTCGGCGCGCCTGGCCATCCGGTCCAGTCCCGTAATCGCCGCGCGCACAGGCACGCCGACG
>JAVHWG010000013.1:0-5029 GCA_032159965.1 Mycobacterium sp. | reverse complement strand
CCCGCCTGATGCGGGGGCAGGGCGCGATCATCGGGGTCGGCGCAATGGAGTACCCCGCGGAGTTCCAAGGCGCCAGCGAGGAGCGGATCGCGGACCTGGGCATCGGCAAGCTGGTCACGCTGACGTCGACGTACGACCACCGCATCATCCAGGGCGCGGAGTCCGGGGATTTCCTGCGCACCATCCACGAGCTGCTGCTCTCGGACGGCTTCTGGGACGACATCTTTCACGAGCTCGGCATCCCCTACGAGCCGGTCCGGTGGCGCACCGACAACCCGGACCCGATCGCGGACAAGAACGCTCGCGTCATCGAGCTGATCGCGGCCTACCGCAACCGCGGGCACCTGATGGCCGACATCGACCCGTTGCGGCTGGACAAGACCCGGTTCCGCAGCCACCCCGATCTCGACGTCCTGACGCACGGGCTGACGCTGTGGGACCTGGACCGGGTCTTCAAGGTCGACGGCTTCGGCGGCGCGGAGTTCAAGAAGCTGCGCGACGTCCTGGGCCTGCTGCGCGATGCGTACTGCCGCCACGTCGGTATCGAGTACACCCACATCCTGGAACCCGACCAGCAGCGCTGGCTTCAGGAACGCATCGAGGTCAAGCACGAGAAGCCGACCGTCGCCGAGCAGAAGTACATTCTGAGCAAACTCAATGCGGCCGAGGCTTTCGAAACCTTCCTCCAGACCAAATACGTTGGGCAGAAGCGATTTTCGCTGGAAGGTGCCGAGACCGTCATCCCCATGATGGACGCCGCCATCGATCAGGCGGCCGAGCACAAGCTCGGGGAGGTGATCGTCGGCATGCCGCACCGTGGCCGGCTGAACGTGCTGGCCAACATTGTCGGCAAGCCCTACTCGCAGATCTTCTCCGAGTTCGAGGGCAACCTGAATCCCTCGCAGGCGCACGGCTCCGGCGACGTCAAGTACCACCTCGGCGCCAACGGCACTTACATCCAGATGTTCGGCGACAACGACATCGAGGTCTCGCTGACCGCCAACCCGTCACACCTGGAGGCCGTCGACCCGGTGCTCGAGGGCCTGGTCCGGGCGAAGCAGGACCTGGTCGACACGGAGAACGGAGACCAGGTCGAGAGCCGGTTCTCCATCATGCCGCTGATGCTGCACGGGGACGCCGCGTTCGCAGGACAGGGCATCGTGGCCGAGACGCTGAACCTGTCGCTGCTGCGCGGCTACCGCACCGGCGGAACGATCCACATCGTGGTCAACAACCAGATCGGCTTCACCACGTCGCCGGACGATTCGCGGTCGTCCGAGTACTGCACCGACGTCGCGAAGATGATCGGCGCGCCGATCTTCCACGTCAACGGCGAAGACCCGGAGGCGTGCGCGTGGGTGGCACGGCTTGCGGTGGATTTCCGGGAGAAGTTCAAGAAGGACGTCGTCATCGACATGCTGTGCTACCGGCGACGGGGACACAACGAAGGCGACGACCCGTCGATGACGCAGCCGTACATGTACGACGAGATCGACACCAAACGCGGTGCGCGCAAGACCTACACCGAATCGCTGATCGGTCGCGGCGACATCTCGATCAAAGAGGCCGAGGACGCGTTGCGGGACTACCAGGGCCAGCTCGAGCAGGTCTTTAACGAGGTCCGCGAGCTGGAGAAGGTCGAAATCGAGCCGAGCGAATCCGTGGAGGCCGAGCAGCAGCTGCGCAAGGGGCTGTCGACCGCGGTGGAGAAGTCGCTGCTGGCCAGAATCGGCGACGCACACCTGGCCTTCCCCGACGGCTTCACCGTGCACCCGCGCGTCAAGCCGGTCCTGGAGAAGCGCCGCGAGATGGCCTACAACGGCAGGGTCGACTGGGCTTTCGGTGAGCTGCTGGCGTTGGGGACCCTCGTCTCAGAAGGCCGGACCGTGCGGCTGTCCGGCCAGGACACCCGGCGCGGGACGTTCAGCCAGCGGCACTCGGTGATCATCGACCGCAAGACCGGGGAGGAGTTCACCCCGCTGCAGCTTCTGGCGCTGGGTGAGGACGGAAAGCCCACCGGCGGCCGGTTCATGGTGTACGACTCACCGCTGTCCGAGTACGCGGCCGTCGGTTTCGAATACGGCTATTCGTTGGGCGATCCCGAGGCACTTGTGTTGTGGGAGGCGCAGTTCGGCGACTTCATCAACGGCGCCCAGTCGATCATCGACGAGTTCATCAGCTCCGGTGAGGCCAAGTGGGGCCAGATGTCGGAGGTGGTGCTGCTGCTCCCGCACGGTCACGAGGGCCAGGGCCCCGACCACACGTCGGGCCGGATCGAACGGTTCCTGCAGGTGTGCGCCGAGGGCTCGATGACGGTGGCGCAGCCCTCGACGCCGGCCAACTATTTCCACCTGTTGCGCCGGCACGCGATGGACGGCATTCACCGGCCGCTGATCGTGTTCACGCCGAAGTCGATGCTCCGCAATAAGGCTGCGGTGTCCGACATCTCGGAGTTCACCGAGATGAAGTTCCGTTCTGTCATCGAGGAACCCACGTACGACGTGGGCGACGGTGACCGCAGCAAGGTCAAGCGGATTCTGTTGGTGAGCGGCAAGCTCTACTACGAACTGGCCGCCCGCAAAGCCAAGGACAACCGCGACGACGTCGCGATCGTGCGTGTCGAGCAGCTGTACCCGATTCCGCGGTACCGGCTGCCGCGCACTCTGGAGAGCTACCCGAATGCCGACGAGTACTTCTGGGTGCAGGAGGAACCTGCCAACCAGGGCGCGTGGCCGACATTCGGGCTGGCGCTGCCCGATCTGGTTCCTCAACTCGCGGGCATCAAACGAATCTCCCGGCGAGCGATGTCGGCGCCGTCCTCGGGCTCGGGAAAGGTGCACGCGGTGGAGCAGCAGGAAATCCTCGACGAAGCGTTTTCCTGAGCGAAGAGAGGGACAACATGGCCAAGTCCGTCGAAGAGATGGTCCGGGAAGCCAAGGAGCGGGTCGAGAATCTGTCGGTGGAGCAAGTCGCAGCTGAATTAGAAAGCGGCGAAGCACTTCTCGTCGACGTGCGCGAGCCCGCGGAGCTCGAACAACAGGGCTCGATCGCGGGGGCGGTGCACGCGCCGCGCGGCATGCTCGAGTTCGTCGCCGATCCGTCCAGCCCGTACCACCGGCCCGAATTCAAGCGTGGCCGTCGCGTCATTCTGCACTGCGCGGGCGGCGGGCGGTCCGCGCTCGGCGCCGACGTGCTGCAGCAGATGGGCTACGCCAACGTCGCGCACCTCGACGGCGGGTTCAACGCGTGGAAGGCGGCCGGGCAACCGGTGGAGGGCGGGCAGGCCGCCGAACGTACCTAGCGCTACCGGTGAAGCGACGGGCTTCTACATTCGTTGCCATGGGGATATCTGCATCGTCACGGCGTCGCGGGGTTCGTGCGAGCGTTTTCGCGTCATTGGCCGCGATCCTTTGCACCGTGTCATGTGCCAGCGGCGGCAACGGGCAGGAATCGTCAAGCACCCCCGGCGCCTCCAGCAAAATCCCTTCCGTCAATAGAGCCGATTCCTGCGACCCGGGGTACAACGAGTTTTCGCTGACACCAGAAAACTCCGTCGAGGCTTGGTACGGACCGAGCCTACGAGCGTGTTGGAGGAACCTCCCCGGAAACCGGTACCAACTGAAAGTGAACAACGCCGGTCCGGCGGTGTGGGTTGTCGAAGACATGCAGTGGTCGGCCGACGCCGTTAGCTCCGGACCGGTAGCCGTCCAGATTTTCCGTCAGGCGCTGAACGGCCGATACGAAGGCCTCGCGGTCGAACCGGGACATGCCGTGATCGCGTCCGTTCCCATGAGCTACCTCCCCCGTTTCCATCTCGACGTGATGCTGCAGTCGGCATGGGAATTGGCGTCGCGCACCGTGGCCGCCGTCAAGAGCAAAGCGAAGCAGTTCATCATCGCGAAATTCAGTCCCGAGTTCCGCGCGGGAATAGCTTGCGCGCAAGCGGGTTACAGCATCGCCGGTCGACTGTCGCCTCTGGTGAACACCACCGATCCGGCGGAGGCCCTGGACCAGACTTATCAACCCGCCACGGACGTCAGGCAATGCAAGTCGGCGATCGACGAGGCACGAGACGCCGCGAACAGGAGTAGAAGTCCGGCCCTGACCGTCGAAGATTTCAGGGTCGCCGCTGTCACCGACGAGACCGTGGTGCAGAGATCCGGGCAGAGCTTGCTTTCGGCACTGCGCAACGGGGCCCGGTCGCTCTTCAGAGCGGTCAGGTGAGTCAGCGTGGCGCCGCCCCATGAAACCCGGACCGCGAGTACCGGCTAACCTTCGTTCGAAGTCCACTGACTCGAGGGAGTGCGGTTTATGGAGGGGTTCGCCGGAAAGGTCGCCGTCGTCACCGGTGCCGGCTCGGGAATTGGCCAGGCACTCGCCATCGAACTGGGACGGTCGGGCGCCAAGCTGGCGATCAGCGACGTCGACGTCGACGGACTGGCCGGCACCGAGGAGCGCCTGAGAGCGATCAGCGTTCCGGTGAAGTGCGACCGCCTCGACGTGACAGAGCGGGAGGCGTTCCTTGCGTACGCGGACGCCGTCCACGAGCATTTCGGCACCGTGCACCAGATCTACAACAACGCCGGCATCGCCTTCACCGGGGACGTCGAGGCAAGCTCGTTCAAGGACATCGAGCGGGTCATGGATGTCGACTACTGGGGTGTGGTCAACGGCACCAAGGCCTTTCTGCCGCACCTGATCGCGTCGGGCGACGGCCACGTCGTCAACATCTCGAGCATCTTCGGGCTGTTCTCAGTGCCCGGTCAGGCGGCCTACAACGCCGCGAAGTTCGCGGTGCGCGGGTTCACCGAGGCGCTGCGCCAGGAGATGATCGTCGCCGGCCATCCGGTGAAGGTCAGCACGGTACATCCCGGCGGGATCAAGACCAACATCGTCCGCAACTCGACCGCCGTGGAAGGTTTCGACAAGGACGCACTGGCGGCGACCTTCGACAAGAGGCTGGCCAACACGTCCCCGCAGAAAGCCGCGCGGATCATCCTCGACGGCGTCCGCAAGAACAGGGCACGCA
>JAVHWG010000011.1:0-2566 GCA_032159965.1 Mycobacterium sp. | reverse complement strand
CTGCACGGGCTGGAAAATCGGATGGGCTTGCGGCAACGCCGATTTGATCAAAGGTGTCCGCGCCGCCAAGCAGTTCCTCACCTATGTCGGCGGTGCGCCGTTCCAGCCCGCGGTCGCTCTGGCGCTGGCCACGCAGCAGGACTGGGTCAACGAGTTGCGAAAAACGTTTCAGGCCAGGCGAGATCGGCTGGCCACCGGTTTGGCGGAGATCGGATTCGACGTACACCACAGCGGCGGCACGTACTTCCTCTGCGCCGACCCGCGGCCGCTCGGCTACTCCAACAGCACCACGTTCTGTGCGGAGCTGCCGCACCGCGCGGGTGTTGCCGCGATCCCGCTGTCGGCGTTCTGCGATCCGGACGGCGCACAAGCCGCAGCGTGGAATCACCTGGTGCGGTTCACGTTCTGCAAGAGAGACGACACGCTCGACGAGGCGCTGCGCAGGCTGGCGATCCTCAGCCGTTGACGTCCGTCAGCGCCTGCTGCGCGGCGTTGTATCCGGGGATGAACGTGATCCCGGGCCCGCCATAGCAACCCGCGTTCGCGAGGTAGAGTCCGTCGATGCCGATCGGTTGGTCGACGTACCCGTTGGGTCCCGGCCTGTTGACGCCGATTTGATCCGGATGCAGCAGCCCGTAGCAATAGTCTCCGCCCGGCGCGCCGAACATCGTTCCCATGTGCTTGGGAGTGAACGTGGTGTGCAGGCTGATGAGGCTTTCGAAGTTCGGTGCGATACGGCAGATCTTGTCGATCACCCGCTGTCCCATCTCAGCCTTCAGACTCCCGTAGTCGTAATCGGGAGCATCGGCTTCGATGGGGAACCAGAGGGAGAACGCCGATGCGGCGTGCTTACCCGAGGGCGCGAGCCCGGTGTCGTGTACCGATGGGATTTGCAGGGCGACAGCGGGATCGGCCGGGACGATACCCTTTCGGCAGTCCTCCCATTGTTGTTGCAGCTCTTCTGGAGTGGAGAACATCCCGATGTTGGCCTGCAGCTCGGGATCGTTGAGCAGCTCGTAGGGGGCCACGAACTCCGGGATCCCGTCGAGCGCGAAGTGCATCTGCAAGTAGCTGCCCCGGTGGTCGACTCGCGAGAAACGTTCGCGGACGTCGGCCGGTACCGCGGCGGAGTCGACGAGTGCGTTGACGGTCAGGTCCGGCGCTATCGCGGAGATGACGACCGGTGCGGCGAAAGTGGAGCCGTCCTCCGTACGCACGCCGGCCACCCGGCCGTCGGCAAGCACGATCTCCTCCACCTTCGTGCGCAGCCGGAGTTCTCCGCCGCTCGAAACGAACAGCTCTTCAAGATGTTTGGTGAGCGCTCCGATACCGCCGCGCAGTTTCTTGGTCAGCACCGCGTTTTCGTTGGGTACGGCCAGCCCGAACGCCAGCGCCGCGGCGGTTCCGGGGGTGGCCGGCCCGCGGTACGTGGTGTTCACCGCGAGAAGCGCCAACATCCCCCGCAGCGCGCCGTGCTTGTCTTTGTCCGGCAGATACCGATCGAGCACGTCGGTGACCGAACCGAATAGCATGTCGGTGATCGTCGACCTCTCGAATTCATTTGTCGCACAGGCGTACATCTCGTCGAGTGTCTTCGGCGGCTGACCGGCGTCAAACCGCCCCAAGGCACGCGCCGGCGCCTGGCTCCATGCCATCAACCCGGCCATCCCGTTCAGGGCTTCGGCGCCGTGCACTTCGCCAAGATGCGTCAGTAGCTTCATCGGGTCGGTGTAGTAGACAAGCGGCTCGTCGCCGACTCCGCGCAGCGACACCGACATCACGTCGAGGTCGACGGTGGACAACGTGTCCAGGCCGAGTTCCTGGCTGACAACCGCTGAGGTCGTCAGCTGAAGCGAGCCGGCGATCTCGAACTGATAGCCGTCGAACAGCTCGACCGTGGACGCCATGCCGCCGGCGTACCGCTTGGATTCCAGACATAGGGTCCGCAGTCCCGCCTTTTGCAGCAGCGCCGCTGCGGTCAGCCCGTTGTGCCCGGCACCGATCACGATCGCGTCGAAATCACTCATTCCTGAGAAGCTGTCATCGCTGACGAGTTTTGTCAATATTGACGAAAGAGTGGACCGTCCAGCCAGCCCAGCGCTGTCTGACACATGGCCGCCAGATCCGCCAGCGATTTCTGATCCGCCACCATCCACAACTCCATCGCTCCGAAGGTGGCTGCCGCGATGCATCGCGAGGTCACCACGATCTGGAGTGAGTCGTCGGCCTTCTCGGGCGCTTTGCGTCGGCGCAAGTGCTCGGCGATCGCGTCCGCAAAATCTGCCTCGACGTGGCGGATGTGCCGGAAGATCCGCTCCGGTTCAAGCTCGGACGCACGCAGCGAGGCGATCTGGGTGACGACCTCAACGTCGTACGGGAACGCGAAGATTGCCGCTTGAACGGATGCGACGAGCGGCTCGTCCGGCGGTCGTGAGGCCAGCGCGGTCCTGAACCAGTGCAGCCCCGCGTCGTAATCCGCGAACAGCAGATCGTGCTTGGACGAGAAGTGCCGATAGAACGTTCGCAGTGTGACTCCGGCGTCCGTCGCGATCTGCTCGGCCGACGT
>JAVHWG010000618.1:0-11462 GCA_032159965.1 Mycobacterium sp. | reverse complement strand
ATTCCACGTCGACGCGGCTCCCACTGTGAAATCAACTGCTGCGCACGGCCTTTCGGAGTCCCGGTCACCGATGCCGGCGGGAAGGTCGCGTCGAGCAGAACCGACATCGGCACGTCGACGGGCACCCGCGCCGACACCGTCGACACCAGATGCCACACACCGGGCGCAGGCCGTACGGCCAGCAGCTCGGGTGTGGTGACACTGCCGATGGCAGCCACCCGGCCCAGATCGTTGCGGACCAGGTCGACGATCATGATGTTCTCGGCCACATCCTTGGCGGAACGAAACAGGTCCGACGGTTGCGAGTACCACGGCAGAGTGCCTTTGATCGGGCTCGACGTGACCACCTCGCCGGACCTGCGCAAGAACAACTCCGGCGACAGCGACGCGACCGCGCCCCACTGGCCGGCAACGAACGCCGCCCGCGCGGGCGCAGTCTGCGCGACAGCGGCGGCGAAGAAATCGATGGGGGCGCCGTCGATCCTGCCGGTGAATTGCGTGCACACACACGCCTGGTAGACCTCACCGGCAGTGATGGCGTCGAGGCAGGCGAGAACACCTTCGCGGTGCGTACCGCGGTCGGCGGCCTCCCAGTCGATTCGCCAGCCCATGCGATGCGGGCGCCGGGTCAGTGCGCGTGCGAGCCACGACGGCATCGGTGCGTCGGAAAGCGCTTCGTACCACCAGATCCCGTCTTGATCCTGGCGTAGCACGCTGTCGGTCCAGCCGCCTGCCGCCTCCGGGATCCGCGCGGGCCGTCCGTCGGCGCCGGGATTCGGGTACGACAGGTAACCGATCCATCCGCCGCCGACGACGTCACCGGCCGCGGCCGGGGCGGCGAACACTTCGTCCGGGTGCACCGGCAGTGCGCACACCCGCGGCGCGATGACAGCCCGCGAGGAGAACCAGTCGCCGATCAGCGCTGCCGGACTGCCGGCGCCGGACTCCGCGGACGCGACGGCCAGCAGCACCGCCGTGGCGTCACCCAGCTTCCCGAGCCGCTCGATCCGCACCGGGCTAGCCTGACCGCTCGCGCGGGCGGACGCAAAGTCAGCGGCTGATCTCGCGCCGGACGGCGACGTCAGTGAGCTTGTCGGGGTTGCGGATCGCGTAGAAGTTCGCGATCTTCCCGTCGACGACCTCGACGGTGAAGATGCCCTCCAGATGGTCTCCGTTGTAGACGACGATGGCGGGCGCGCTGTTGCAGACGGTCTTCTCGATCCGGATGTCGGGCCATTGACTGCTGATCCGCATCAGTCCCATCAGGGCGCGCGCCACCTTGGCAGCGCCCACCACCGGCCTGCGTGCCGCACTGGCCTTGCCGCCGCTGTCCGCGGTCCAGATCACGTCCGGAGCCAGCATCGACATCAACTTGTCCATGTCACCCGTGGTCGCGGCCACCAGGAATTCGTCGACGATCTGCGCGGTCTGCTTCGGGTCCACCGGTTCGAACCGCTTGCGGCGGGCATGCACATGCTCGCGTGCGCGGTGGGCAATCTGGCGCACGGCGGGCGCGGATTTGCCTACCGCGGAGGCGATTTCGTCGTAGTCGAACCCGAAGACCTCGCGCAGCACGAAGACCGCGCGCTCGTCGGGGCCCAGCGTCTGGAGCACCACCATCATCGCCATCGACACCGATTCGGCCAGGAGCACGTCGGTCGCCGGGTCCTGTTCGTCGAGAAGCAGCGGCTCGGGAAGCCACGGTCCGACGTACTCCTCGCGGCGGCGCGCGCCGGCGCGCAGCGCGTTGAGCGCCTGCCGCGTGACCAGCTGCGCGAGGTATGACTTGGTGTCGCGGACCGTGTTCAGATCCACCTGCGCCCACCGCAGATAGCTGTCCTGCAGCACGTCGTCCGATTCGGTCGTGGAGCCCAGGATTTCGTAGACGATCGTGAACAGCAGCGCGCGCAGGTGGGTGAACCGCTCGGCGTGTTCGTCCGCGGGCACGGTCATCCGACGCGCACCTGTTCGCCGGCGGGCCGCTTGCCGCCGCGGAACCAGAACGCCGACCCCGGCTTGCGGCCCTCGCGTGCGACGCCGCTCACGGTGCCCTTGCAGATCAGTTCCTTGACGACCGCGGCCGCCCGACCAGCGATGTACGCCCGTCGCGGGGTGTCGTCGGTGTGCGAGAGCTGCACGATCGCCAGCTTGCGGCCGATGCTGACGCACTGCCCGACGAACGCCTGGCTGATCACCGCGGGCTCCTCACCGGCGATGCGGCTGAGCACGGTGTTGGCGGCCTGGGCGCCCAGCGGTATCGCGGCCTGACAGCTCATCCGCAGCGGCTGGCCCGACGGCGCTGCAGCGTCCCCGGCGGCGACGATGCGCGCGTCGTCGACACTGGTGAGTGTCTCGTCGGTGAGCAGCCTGCCCAGCGAGTCGGTGCTCAGCCCGCTGTCGGCGGCCAGCTGCGGCACGCTGAAGCCGGCGGTCGACACCGTGACAGCGCTGGGCAGTGTCTGCCCGTCGCTCAGCGTGACGCTTCGCTCGGCGATCTCGGTGACGCAGCCGCGCACCACCCGAACGCCCAGCCGTGCGAGTTGGCGGGCCACCGAGCGGCGGCCGGGTTCGCTCAGCGACGGGCCGAGGACCGGCCCGCAGATCAGCGTGACGTCGCCTTCCGGGCGCTGCTCGGCGAGTTCGGCTGCGGTCTCGATTCCGGTGAGGCCGCCGCCGACGACGCACACCGGAGCGCTCGGGTGAAGCTGGTCGAGCCGTCCTTTGAGTCGCTGTGCGTTCTCGAGATCGCTGATGGGATAAGCGAATTCAGCCGCACCCGGGATACTTGCGGGCGCGGCGGCGCTGCCCACCGCGTAGATCAGGTAGTCATAGCTCAGGGTGTTGCCCGATCCCAGGTGGACCTGTCGGTTCTTCGCGTCGATCCCCGAAGCGGTGTCGATGACGAGGCCGACGCTGGGCTGCAGCACCTCGGCATATTCGCGCACCGCGGCACCGGTGTCCGCGACCAGCTGATGCAGCCTGATCCGCTCGACGAACGACGGCCGGGGATTGACCAGGGTTACGGCGATGTCGCGCCGGCCCTGGAGGCGGTTGGCGGCGACGGTGCCTGCGTATCCGCCGCCAAGCACGACGACGGCGGTTGGTGTGTGTGCGCTGGTGTCAGTCATGCCCTCAAGACACCGCAACGGCCCGCGACGTGACAGCGCATGCGGTGAGTGTGCGCTATGTCACCAAGCGGGGCGACAATCAGCCGGGTGGGTCATACCGTGGATAGACGCCGGCCGGGGCGGGCAGCACAGTCCCGGGCGCCAGCCTTGTCCCGATAGCGGCGAAAGAACGCCGGTCGGCGGGCTGACCCAGCAGATCCAGCAGCTTGGCCGTCGACTCCGGCATCACCGGTTGTGTGAGCAGCGCGGCGATGCGCACCACCTCCAGGGTCGTGTGCAGCACCGTCGCGAACCTCGCCTGGTCGGAGGGGTTGTCGGACTTGCGCAGCACCCACGGCTCCTGGGCGGAGAAGTATCTGTTCGCGGCACCGAGCACAAGCCAGATCGCCTCCAGTGCCAGGTGCATCGCCTGCGCGTCGAAATGCGCACGCACCCGGTCCAGCAGGGCGTCAGCCTGCGCCAGCAACTCGCGGTCGTCGTCGTTGAGCGCGGTGGGCTCGGGGACCACGCCGTCGAGGTTCTTGGCCACCATGGACAGCGACCGCTGGGCGAGGTTGCCGAACTCGTTCGCGAGGTCGCCGTTGATCCGGGCGACGATCGCGTCGTCGTTGTAGCTGCCGTCCTGTCCGAACGGAACCTCGCGGAGCATGAAATAGCGGACCTGGTCGACCCCGAACTGGTCGACGAGAGCGGTCGGCTCGACGACGTTGCCCACCGATTTACTCATCTTGACCCCGCGGTTGAGCAGGAAGCCGTGTGCGAAAACCCTTCGCGGCAGCTCGATTCCGGCTGACATCAGAAACGCCGGCCAGTACACGGTGTGGAACCGGATGATGTCCTTGCCGATGACGTGCAGGTCGGCGGGCCAGTACGTCCGGAACAACTCGGATCCGGTGTCCGGAAAGCCGACGCCGGTCAGATAGTTGGTCAACGCGTCCACCCAGACGTACATCACGTGGTCGGGGTGGTCGGGCACCGGAACGCCCCAGTCGAACGTCGTCCGGGAGATCGAGAAATCGTGCAGCCCCCCGGAGACGAAGCTGACTACCTCGTTGCGTCGCACGTCGGGGCCGATGAATTCCGGATGCGCTTGGTAATGGGCGAGCAGTTTCTCGGTGTAGTTGGAAAGCCGGAAGAAGTACGTCTCCTCCTCGGTCCAGACGACGGGGGCACCGCTGTCGACGGCGACCCGCGTCCCGTCGGGCTCGACCCGCGTCTCGTCTTCCCCGACAAAGTTCTCGTCGCGTACCGAATACCAGCCCGCGTAAGTGTCGAGGTAGATGTCACCGGCGTCCCACATGCGCTGCCAGATGACCTTGGAGGCTTCCAGATGGTCCTCGTCGGTGGTGCGGATGAACCGGTCGTAGGAGAGGTTGAGCTTGTCGTAGAGCCGTTGAAACACATCCGAGTTGCGGCGGGCCAGCGCCCCGGTGGGCAAGCCCTCGGCGCGCGCGGCACCCTCCATCTTCTGGCCGTGTTCGTCCGTGCCCGTCAGGAAACGCACGTCAAAGCCGTCGAGGCGTTTGAAGCGGGCGATCGCGTCCGTGGCGATCTTCTCGTAGGCGTGCCCGATGTGCGGCGCACCGTTCGGATAGTCGATCGCCGTCGTGACGTAGTAAGCCTCGGGGGTACGCGCGCTCGCGCCGGGGGAAGAAGGCCTCATTTCGCCGTCAACCTTATGGTGTGGCAGTGAGCCGCTCGACGACACGCCCGGCGCCCCCGCCGCCGGAACCACTGACCCCGCTCGTGGACGCGCACACGCATCTGGACGCGTGCGGAGCCCACGATGCGCCCAGCGTGCGGGCCATCCTGGACCGAGCCGAGGCGGTGGGCGTGAAGGCGGCCGTGACCATCGCCGACGACCTCGCCTCCGCGCGGTGGGTCGTCAAGGCCGCGCACATGGATGAGCGGGTCTACGCGGCGGTGGCACTGCATCCGACGCGCGCCGACGCCCTCACCGACGCGACCCGCGCGGAGTTGGAGTCGCTGGCGGCCGATCCGCGAGTGGTGGCCGTCGGCGAGACGGGGCTTGACCTCTACTGGCCG
This sequence comes from Mycobacterium sp., assembly GCA_032159965.1. GTDB lineage: Bacteria > Actinomycetota > Actinomycetes > Mycobacteriales > Mycobacteriaceae > Mycobacterium. The sequence goes on along the minus strand of JAVHWG010000618.1, from coordinate 6,288 downwards.
GGACGCCTGGACGGCTGCGCAAATCCCGCGGTGCAGGCTGAAGCATTCGCGTGGCACATCGACCTCGCGAAGCGCAGCGGCAAGCCGCTGATGATCCACAATCGCGACGCAGACGGGGCGGTTCTGGACGTGCTACGCGCCGAGGGCGCGCCGCAGACGGTGATCTTCCACTGCTTCTCCTCGGACGCCCCAATGGCCCGCATCTGCCTGGATGCCGGCTGGTACCTCAGCTTGTCGGGCACAGTGAGCTTCAAGAATGCGGCGGGCCTACGAGACGCCGCCCGGCTGATCCCCGCAGGTCAACTGCTGGTGGAGACTGACGCGCCGTTCCTCACGCCGCACCCGTTTCGTGGTGCACCAAACGAGCCGTACTGCTTGCCGTACACCGTGCGGGCGCTCGCCGAGGTCACCGGGCGGCCCGCTGAGGAAGTCGCCGCCGACGCGACAGAGACCGCGACCAGGGTCTACGGCATCACGGTGTGACCCAGGCCTCAACTGCGCCTTTAGATTTGCCTCTGGTTAGCGCCTTCGTTACCGTCTTGTGACCGCATAAAGGACCGCAACGCCTACCAATAGACGTCGAAGGTCGGGGATAGACGCCGCTTGAACACTTTAAACCGCTTGCACCAAAACAACTCCCTGCTCCTACGTTCGCTCGTAGGCGCACTACTTGTGGTGCTCGCCATCGCCGGAGGCTACGCGGTCGGGGTGCACAAGACGATCACGCTGGACGTCGACGGCGCGCCGATGACGGTCTCGACCATGAAGTCGCGGGTCATCGACGTCGTGCAGGAGAACGGCTTCACCGTCGGCGACCGTGACGACATCTCGCCGGCCGGTGATCAACCGGTGCACGAGGCGGACACGATCGTGCTGCGCCGTAGCCGCCCGTTGCAGGTGTCCATGGACGGCAACCAGAGCAGGCAGGTCTGGACCACCGCATCGACGGTCGACGAGGCCCTGCAGCAGCTGTCCATGGCCGATTCGGCCCCTGCGGCCGCGTCGCGGGCCAGCCGGCTGCCGCTGGCCGGGATGGCACTGCCGGTGGTCAGCCCCAAGAACGTGCATCTCGACGACGGCGGAGCGATGACTGACCGGCGGCTGGCCGCGCCCACAGTGGCAGCCTTGCTCGCCGCTCTCGGTGCGCCGCTGCAGCAGGCCGACAAGGTGGTCCCAGCGCCGTCAACCCCGGTCACCGAGGGGATGACCGTGGTCGTCACGCGGATCCGGATCGAGCGGGTGACCCAACGCCTGCCGCTGCCTCCCCCCGCGGTGACGAATCCCGACCCGACGATGAACATGAGCCGGCAGGTCGTCGAGGACCCCGGCACGCCGGGCGACCAGAACGTGACGTTCGCGGTGTCCCTCGTCAACGGGCTGGAAGTCGGGCGCCTCCCCGTGGCCAACGAGGTGCTCGTGCCCGCACGTCCGTCAGTGGTGCGTGTCGGCGCGAAGCCGGGCACCGAGGTGCCTCCGGTGGTCAACGGCGGGACCTGGGACGCGCTGTCTCGTTGTGAAGCAGGCGGCAACTGGGCCATCAACACCGGCAACGGCTTCTACGGCGGCGTCCAGTTCGACCAGAACACCTGGGAACGGCAGGGCGGCCTGCGCTACGCGCCGCGCGCCGACCTCGCCACCCGCGAGGAGCAGATCGCCATCGCCAGCGTTACGCAGCAACGTCAAGGTTGGGGCGCCTGGCCCGTGTGCAGCCAGCGACTGGGGTCGCGCTGACGATCCGGCTTCTGGGCCGGTCCGATATTCGCCGGTTGGCCGGGGAGCTCGAGCTTCGTCCGCGAAAGTCTCTGGGACAGAATTTCGTTCACGACGGGAACACCGTTCGCCGGATCGTGTCCGCGTCAGGCGTGGGCCGTGGTGACCACGTGCTTGAGGTAGGCCCTGGGCTGGGCTCGCTGACCCTGGGTCTACTCGACAAGGGGGCGGTGGTGACGGCGGTGGAAGTCGACCCCGTGCTGGCCGGCCGGCTCCCGCAGACCATCGCCGAGCACTCCAACAGCGAGGGCCAGCGACTCACCGTCCTCAATCACGACATCCTCACCCTGCGCCGCTCAGACATCGACGCCCCGTCCGGACCGCCGACCGCCCTTGTCGCCAACCTGCCGTACAACATCGCCGTCCCGGCTCTGTTGCATGTGCTCAGCGAATTCCCGTCGATCGGCGTGGTCACGGTGATGGTGCAGGCCGAGGTCGCGGAGCGGCTCGCCGCCGAACCCGGCGGCAAGGAGTACGGCGTCCCCAGCGTCAAGGTCCGCTTCTTCGGAGATGTCCGACGGTTCGGGACGGTGCCGCCGACCGTGTTCTGGCCGGCTCCCCGCGTGCATTCCGGGCTAGTGCGCATCGTCAGGCACAAGACCGCGCCCTGGCCTACGGACGAGGCATTCCGGCAACGGGTTTTCGGACTGGTCGACATCGCGTTCGGGCAACGCCGCAAGACCGCGCGCAACGCGTTCGCGCAGTGGGCCGGCTCCGGCAACGAGTCGGCCCGGCGGCTGCTGGCTGCCAGCATCGACCCGGCGCGGCGTGGTGAGACGCTGACTGTCGCGGACTTCGTGCGACTGCTTGAGCGTTCAGGCGACTGGGAGCCGCAGCCAGCGGGTTAGCATCGCGTCTCGTCATCAGTCCTGTCTCTTCTTCGCGCAAGCGCTCATCAGTGCTGTCTCTTCTTCGCGCAAGCGCTCATCAGTGCGAGAACACGCGCGCGACCGCCGCCGCGAACTCGCTGCACGTCGGATAGCGGAGTTCCGGATCCTTCGCCAGCCCCTTGCCCAGCACTCCGTCGAATCCCCGCGGCAGCCAGCGGAATGTGCGCGACAGATACGGCGGCGGCTCGTGAAGCTGATGGTCGATGAGGCCTGCGGCCGTGCGCGCGACGAACGGCGTTCGGCCCGTGACCAATTCGACCGTGGTGCAGGCCAGCGCATACTCATCGGTGGCTGCCGACGGGGCATGTCCCCGCAGCATCTCGGGCGCAAGATAGGGCAGCGACCCCAGTAATGTCCGTGCGGCCTTTCTGTTGTCCTCGCTGACGGCGTACGCGACGCCGAAGTCGATGAGTACCGCACCGCCTTGTGAAAAGTCTTTGTGGACAAGAATATTGGTTGGTTTGACATCACAGTGCACCACACCGAACTTGTGGGCATGGTCGAGCGCTGCCGCGATCTGTGCCACGGCGGTGAGCTTGGTGTCGATCAGGCTGAGCGAGGTCACCGTGCCGCCGTCGATTAGCTGCATTGTGAGCCAGACCGCGCCGCGCCTGTACACGTCCACCACATGCGGATGGCTCGCCCGCTGCGCGAGATCGAATTCTCGTTTCAGCCGAGCCGATTCGTCGGCTCCCCGATGGTCTGGATTCAGCACCTTCAAAGCGACGAGCCGGCCGGTGTGCGCGGACTGCGCCCGATACACCGTCGCAGAGCCCCCGTGGCCGAGCGCGTCCTCGACCAGGTAGCCCTCGAACGCCTGTCCGGGGCGTAGCACAGTGCCAGCGTAGGAGAGGCGGTTTCAGATCCGCCACGACGGGTGGCGATGCGGGGGCCGAGGCGACCGGAAACCCGCCGCGTCGAGAGCGTTCTTTGCTACACATCTCCGGTAGCCAGAGAAAGGTGGTTAGCGATGCCCACCGTGAATGTAATCCTTCCGATGCACGGCATTCCCCCGGTAACGGCGGACCAGCTCTTCGCCCGTGACCGGCCTGCAACCGGCCTGGAACAAAGCGATTCCGACGCCCGGCTCGACTGTCTGGCGCAGGCGGTCCGGCTTCAGTGGCGCGTCATCGCGAACGCACGCGACGACGGGAGCCTCGAGGAAGTCGAATTCGTCAAGTGGTTCGCGCAACTGGACGAGGCGACGGAGGGGCTGTTTGCGCTCAACCCGCCCGCCGACAGGCGGTTCTACATCCGCACGACCGATGACGAGTCGTCAAACGTGATCACCAACGTCCACGAGGGGCCCTCGGATTTCCTGCACGATCCCGATTCACCCGCCGGTGACGTCCGGCGGCCTTGAGAACATGGCGGCGTATTCCGTCGCCTTCGGGTTGATGGCGTGAAGGATGTAGTCAACGACTCGGACGGAATCGGCGGCGCGGTCGGAGCCAGTCGATCTCATCAGGTAAGCGCTGCCAGCCGGTGCAATGCGGATGACGGGCGTTAGTCTCGTTCGGTGTCCGACGGCAGCACCGCACCCGAGTGGGTTGCCAGCGGTTCTGTCACCGTCCGGGTGCCCGGCAAGGTGAACCTTTACCTGGCAGTCGGCGATCGGCGGGACGACGGCTACCACGAGCTGACCACGGTGTTTCATGCGGTGTCCCTGCTGGACGAAGTGACCGTGCGCAACGCCGACATGCTCTCGGTGGAGATCACCGGCGAGGGCGCTGACACGCTGCCCACCGACGAAACGAACATCGCCTGGCGGGCCGCGGAGCTGATCGCCGACCATGTCGGTCGCTCACCCGATGTGGAGATCTCGATCGAGAAGTCCATTCCGGTCGCTGGCGGCATGGCAGGCGGCAGCGCTGACGCGGCCGCGGTGCTGGTGGGCATCAACAGCCTCTGGGAGATCGGTGTGCCCCGCCGAGATCTGCACACGCTGGCCGCGCGGCTCGGCAGCGACGTGCCGTTCGCTCTGCACGGCGGTACCGCGCTCGGCACCGGCCGCGGTGAGGAGCTCGCGACCGTGCTGGCCCGCAACACCTTCCACTGGGTACTCGCGTTCTCCTCCGGCGGACTCTCCTCGGGCGCGGTGTTCGCCGAGATCGACCGGTTGCGCGAACTCGGCGATCCGCCCCGCCTCGAGGATCAGGAACCCCTTCTCACGGCGCTGGCCGCAGGTGATCCCGATCAACTGGCGCCGTTGCTGGGCAATGACCTGCAGGTGGCAGCAATCAGCCTCGATCCCTCGCTACGGCGGACGTTGCGTGCCGGTATCGAGGCGGGGGCGCTGGCCGGCGTCGTGTCCGGCTCCGGGCCGACATGTGCGTTCTTGTGCACGACTGCGGCTTCGGCGGTCGACGTGGGAACTGTGCTGGCAGGAGCGGGCGTCTGCCGGACGGTACGCGTCGCATGCGGACCGGTGCAGGGCGCCCGGGTCGTTCCGGCGGGCAACCCCGGGGGAAACGGACTGTGACGCACACCTCAAAACTGGGCGTCATGTTTGGCGCCTTGTCTAAGAGGAGTTTAAGATCATCGACGGTGTACGTCAGCGATCGCGCAGTAACGTCGTCGCCCATCCGGTCGCCGGGTGGGCGATGGTCATACCGCGATGCGCCTCCCGGGGGCGCCAGCTGCAACGACGCAGCCGCCACCAGCACTGGAGTAACACCGATTCGTCATCTAACCGCTGCCCAATTGTGTGCGCGCGCCTCTTCTGAACCGTTATCTCCCAGGCGCAGCATGGATATTCGGGCTTCGGCGGAGGAGCAACGTCGCGCTCCCGATCCCAGGAGGTTGTCGTGAGCAGATTCACCGAGAAGATGTATCGCAACGCCCTGACCACGACACGGGGCATGGTGACCGGCGAGCCGCATACGCCGGTCCGGCACACCTGGGGCGAGGTTCACGAGCGGGCCAGGAAGATCGCCGGCGGGCTTGCCGCTGCCGGTGTCGGCCACGGCGACGCCGTCGGTGTGCTGGCCGGCGCGCCGGTGGAGATCGCGCCCACCGCGCAGGCGCTGTGGATGCGCGGCGCCAGCCTGACCATGTTGCATCAGCCGACTCCGCGGACCGACCTGGCGGTCTGGGCCGACGACACGATGACCGTCATCAGCATGATCGAGGCCAAGGCCGTGATCGTGTCCGAGCCGTTCACGGTGGCCATCCCGGTGCTCGAGGAGAAGGGCATCAACGTCATCACGGTCACCGACCTGCTGGCCGCCGATCCCATCGATCCGGTCGACGTGGGCGAGGACGACCTGGCGCTGATGCAGCTGACGTCCGGATCCACCGGGTCTCCGAAAGCAGTCCAGATCACGCACCGCAACATCTACTCCAACGCCGAGGCGATGTTCATCGGCGCTCAGTACGACATCGACCGTGACGTGATGGTCAGCTGGCTGCCCTGCTTCCACGACATGGGCATGGTCGGCTTCCTCACCATTCCGATGTACTTCGGTGCGGAGCTCGTCAAGGTCACCCCGATGGACTTCCTGCGCGACACGTTGCTGTGGGCCAAGCTGATCGACAAGTACAAGGGCACGATGACAGCGGCGCCGAACTTCGCGTACGCGCTGCTGGCCAAGCGCCTGCGCCGGCAGGCCAAGCCCGGCGAGTTCGA